>NZ_JAWJTF010000020.1:0-64057 GCF_048836525.1 Nostoc sp. CALU 546 | reverse complement strand
CTCCTGAAATTCCTCCTGAGATTCCTCCTGAGATTCCTCCTGAAATTCCTCCTGAAATTCCCGATCCTCAGCCCTGCTCATTCCAGTGCAGTCCAGGTAACCCGCCCAACCCAGGTAACCCAGATCCTAAGATTGGTGACCCTGTGATTAACACCGATGCTACCCCCGAAGATAAATTCACAGACGATTTTGGCGACCATTTAGGCATACCCACCCCTAGAATCAAAACACTAGATGATGCCAAAGAAATTGCTCGCAAAATTGAAGAAGCTACTGGTGTAAAACCTGCATTTATCTACATCAGTTTTGTTCCTGTGGAAATCGTACCAGAGAGAACTAAAAATCTGAACACCCTCGCAGAACAAGATAGCGACGAACTGGAAATAGTCGTAGTTACTGCAAAAGGTGACCCCATTCGTAAGCGTATTCCCAAAACAACGAGAGCCAAAGTTTTAGAAGTAGCTCAAGAATTTCGTGACCAAATAGTTAGTCCACAAAACCGTCGCCGCACTGGTTATTTGCGTTCATCTCAACAACTTTATCGCTGGATTATTGCACCACTAGAGGCAGATTTACAGGCAAGAGAAATCAACAATCTGGTCTTTTTACCAGACATTGGGTTACGTTCAACCCCAATGGCAGCGCTTCATGATGGTAAGGGGTTTCTAGTAGAAAAATACAGTATTGGCTTGATGCCTAGTCTTAGTTTGAGTAATACCCTTTATAAAGACATTAAAAAATCTCAAATTTTAGCATTGGGAGTTTCTCAGAGTACTCAAGGACAAGAGCCTTTACCAGCAGTCCCCCTTGAGTTATCAACACTGGTGTCTAAACTCTGGCAAGGCAAATTATTGTTAGACAAGCAAGCCACCTTAGAAAATCTCAAAACTATCCGCCGCCAACAACCTTTTGGGATTATTCACATGGCAACCCATGCCGATTTTGCTACCGGCGCTTTGAGTAATTCCTATATTCAACTGTGGGAAGACAAGTTACGCTTAAACCAATTACGACAGTTGCGCTTGAATGAACCCGAAGTTGAAATGCTCGTGCTGAGTGCTTGTAGAACAGCCTTGGGGGATGAAGAATCCGAATTGGGATTTGCAGGTTTAGCAGTGCTAGCAGGTGTGAAAACTACTGTTGCTAGTCTTTGGTCGGTCAGTGATGCTGGTACAGCAGCGTTGATGACAAAATTTTATGAGAACTTGAAGACGGCTCCAATTAAGGCAGAAGCTCTCAGACAGGCTCAGGTAGGTATGGCCAAAGGGCAGATTTATGTAAAGAATGGTCAATTACAAGGTTTGGGAGTAGTCGGGAACTTGCCTTTACCGACTGACAGTGTTGATGAAGCTGAACAATCACTTATGCATCCTTATTATTGGGCTGGATTCACAATGGTTGGTAATCCTTGGTAACTGGGAAAAGTAACAATTTTTGTCAGCATTGCAGCTTTAGACGATTGACCTTTAGCTTCTAAGTAATAAATATATCTATGAGTAGTTTAGTCTTACTATTATTGGGTTTAGGAATTTTTTTATTTGCTTGGAGAAGTAAAGACGAAATTCATCGCATTGCGGCGATGGTAACTGGGACAATTGCTCTAATTTGGGGATTTTCTCTAGCTCCTTTGTCATTTCAATTGGTATTTGAGATTATCTCAGTTGTAGCGGCTTTCTTTGTTTGTATGCGTTGTTTAGGCTGTGGTTTAAAGCAAGATTAATTTTAGTCATTTGTCATTAGTCATTTGTCATTTGTCATTAGTCATTTGTCCAAGAGAAACCACGCCCACTCTTGAACGTGCTTTTAATTAGTCAGATGAAAGACGAAGTTTTTCCGCCCACAAGAGACGGGGTATGTACCAATAACCAATGACCAATGACAAATGACAAAAGCAATACCGCCCTTCACACAATATCTGTTTGTAACAGAAGCTTTTTTTGTCCCACTAACACCGTAATTACCACACTTTTCCATTGTGGGGTTTACAAAACTCCCCGCAATTGTGACGATTACGCTAGAATTGTTAAAGGTTCTTTACAGAATTTGCTGATCATCCCCAGTTCTGTTAAAACAGCCTAGCATTCAAATGTAAATCTTAAAACCCCCTCTAGAGTTCACCAAAAGTTTCTATGACGCTCCCAATTCGCAACGTCGCAATTATCGCCCACGTTGACCACGGCAAAACCACGCTGGTTGACGCACTCCTCAAACAATCCGGCATTTTCCGCGAAGGCGAAGACGTTCCGGATTGCGTTATGGACTCCAACGCCCTAGAACGGGAACGGGGTATTACTATCCTGTCCAAAAATACGGCAGTTCGCTACAAAGAAACGCTAATCAATATTGTTGATACTCCTGGACACGCTGACTTTGGTGGCGAAGTTGAACGCGTACTCGGCATGGTTGACGGATGTCTTCTGATTGTCGATGCCAACGAAGGCCCCATGCCCCAAACACGCTTTGTTCTGAAAAAAGCTTTAGAAAAAGGGCTGCGCCCCATTGTTATTATCAACAAAATCGACCGTGGTAAAACTGACCCTCACGTTGCTGTCGATAAAGTTTTGGATCTGTTCTTGGAATTAGGGGCAGACGAAGACCAGTGTGATTTTACCTATCTGTTTGCCTCTGGTATGGCAGGTTTCGCCAAGGAAAGCTTGGAAGCAGAATCGGTAGATATGCAACCCCTGTTTAACGCGATTCTGCAACACGTTCCACCACCAGTAGGCGACAGCAATAAGCCTCTGCAATTGCAAGTTACAACCCTAGATTATTCTGAATATCTGGGACGGATTGTGATTGGCAGAATTCACAACGGTACTATCCGCTCAGGACAGCAAGCGGCTTTAGTTACAGAAGATGGCACCATTGTCAAGGGTAAAATTACCAAATTGATGGGCTTTGATGGACTGAAGCGCGTAGAGATGGAAGAAGCAACCGCAGGTTATATCGTCGCGGTATCTGGTTTCGCCGATGCTTATATTGGGGAAACGATTACTGACCCCAATGAACCACAAGCTTTACCACTAATTAAAGTGGATGAACCAACCTTGCAAATGGCCTTCTGGGTGAATGATTCGCCCTTTGCTGGTCAAGAAGGTAAGTTGGTGACATCAAGACAAATTCGCGATCGCCTATTCCGCGAACTTGAAACCAACGTTGCTTTGCGTGTTGAAGAAACCGATTCTCCAGATAAATTCCTCGTTTCCGGTCGTGGAGAACTCCACCTGGGTATCTTAATTGAAACCATGCGCCGGGAAGGCTTCGAGTTCCAGGTATCTCAGCCACAGGTAATTTACCGCGAAATCAACGGTCAACCTTGCGAACCTTACGAACTTTTGGTGTTAGACATTCCTGCTGATGCTGTGGGTAGCTGTATTGAACGCCTGGGACAACGCAAAGGCGAAATGCAAGATATGCAACCAGGTAGTGGCGATCGCACCCAGTTAGAGTTTGTGATTCCCGCCCGTGGATTGATTGGTTTCCGGGGTGAATTCATGCGGATGACTCGTGGCGAAGGCATCATGAACCACAGTTTCTTAGACTACCGTCAACTTAGTGGTGACATTGAAGCCCGTAACAAGGGTGTTTTAATCTCCTTTGAAGAAGGCGTTTCTACCTTCTACGCCATGAGAAATGCCGAAGATAGAGGAGCATTCTTTATTACTCCTGGCACAAAGGTTTACAGAGGTATGATTGTGGGAGAACACAATCGTTCCCAAGATTTGGAATTGAATATCTGTAAAACCAAGCAGTTAACCAACCACCGGGCTGCTGGTGGTGATGAATTGGTTCAGTTGCAAGCACCAATAGACATGAGCCTAGAACGTGCTTTGGAATACATTGGCCCCGATGAATTGGTGGAAGTTACACCTCAATCGATTCGTCTGCGGAAGATGTCGAAGAAGTTGGCGAAACGGTAAGTAAGAATTCTTAATTGATTTAGAAAGCCCGCATTGGCGGGCTTTTTAGTTGGTTCACTACAACATTTTTCAAATGTTAAACTACATTTAAAATCGCAAACATAGATTGAGTATATATTTCGATGGATGACTTGCGTGATTCTCTTGACCGCATCAAATCTATTTGTTCTGAAATCGTTGTACAATTTGAATCTTCTGATGTAGCTGAGTCACTAAAAGCATTGCAAAAAGCAGTTAACGAAGCAGCAAAATCTTGGTCTGGCTCATGGCTTGGATATCATTCCCGTGTTTATTACAACCAACTTCAACCAGTTCCACCCGGTGCACGATTTAGTCAAGAATGGGGGCTTTCAGATGGATTATCTAACGAAACTAGGGGTGATTGGTGTGAATATGACTTCGATTCTATCTATAACATTCTAAAATCGAAGGCAATCAATTTTTCGTTAGAGCAACTAAACGAACTTGCCAATTATGCAAATGAAGAGATTCCTGATTTACGAGAAGAATTAATATCGATAATTTTTTCTTGCTTGGCTAGTGGAGAAGACACATACCTAGATCGGCTCAAACAAGAAGCTGAACTATGTAAAACATCCTCTGTAGGAGAGTTTGTTGATTATCTTCGAGGCGGTGGACAATTTTTTTCGCGTGACAGGGTTGCTGTACTGTCTGGCTCTCAAACCCCGCCACATATTTATCTTCAAGCACAGTTGTTGGCTGTTCAATCACCTTCCACAGTCGCAAAAAGTTTAAAGAAAATAGCAAATCGGCTAGCATTACACTTAACCAATAAATCTCGTACTTATATGTATTCATCTCAGCCAGGTACACATGTCTTTATTGGACACGGACACTCACCATTATGGAGGGATCTCAAAGACTTTATCAGTGAGCGATTAAAACTACCTTGGGATGAATTCAATCGGCTTCCAATTGCTGGAATCAATAATACTGTGCGCTTATCCCAGATGCTGGATAGTGCAGCGATCGCATTTTTGATAATGACTGGTGAAGATGAACAAAGTGATCTGAAGCTCCGTGCAAGAATGAATGTCATACATGAAGCAGGTCTTTTTCAAGGACGCTTGGGTTTCAAACGCGCAATTATCCTTTTAGAAGAAGGCTGTGAAAACTTTTCCAATGTTGATGGACTTGGTTATATTAACTTTCCACGCGGGAACATTAAAGCTTGTTTTGAGGATGTTCGTATGGTTCTTGAGCGTGAAGGCTTGGTGTGAACGCGTGGGAAGCGATCGCCCTTGCCGTGCATTTAGTCAAATCTTTGAGTAACAATGAAGAGGACTTAAAAAGGATTATTCCTATGAATATTCGTGAAACTGCGATCGCAAAACCATAGCAGAGATTTACAGTGCTGCATCTACGCCCGTCGTAGACATCGCCCTTACGGAAATATCTCTATTTCATAAAACGTATTGACAACGTAAATACACAATATCTACTATGTAAGGTATGGATGTGTATTTCGTGCTTAATGGTGTCACTTTCGTTTGGAACGAAGAAAAAGCTTGGATAAATCCTAGCAATCATGATGGCGTGACATTTCAGCAAGCCACAGAGGTATTTTTTGATCCGTTTTTAGTGGTTGTTGATGCAAGTCGCAATGATGAACAAAGAGATGCTGTTATTGGCTTAGACAAACGGTGGAATCTTCTGTATGTCGTCTACATTGAACGTGAAAACGACATAATTCGGATCATTTCAGCTCGTAAAGCAACACGCAAGGAGCGAGAATATTATGAAGGCTGAAGCACTGAAAAAGCGACTCGATAAAAATCGTCCAATGACTACAATCACAATTCGTATTCCCGAAGATGTCATTGAAGATTTGAAAAGAATAGCGCCATTACTGGGATTTTCTGGCTATCAGCCGTTAATGCGTGCCTATATTGGACAAGGGCTAAGAGTTGATCTGGAACGACTAGAGGATGATACTATCTCAGCACTGATTGCTAGCTTGAAGCGTCATGGTGTTAGCGATGAGGTTATCCATGAAGCCCTCAGTGAAGTTACTCAAAAATAGTGCAATTGCGATCGCCCTTGCCGTGCATTTAGTAAAATCTTTGAGTCAAAATGAAGAGGACTGAAAAAGGATTATTCTCATGACTATTCGTGAAACTGCGATGCCTTCTCTACGAGACGCTACGCGAACGGCGAGCTTCGCTAACGCAAAATTGCAGCAACTTTCTGAACCACTCTTGCAAGAAGTGACCGATTTCATTGATTTTGTTATCCACAAACATCAAGTTAAAATTGCTGAGAGTCAGCCTGGTGAACCACTTGTGGAAAAATGGTCACAATGGTTTGAGGCTGTGGATTCCCTAGAGGTATCTCCACCTGAATCAGTCAGTAATTATCAGCAACTCCTACTCGACAAGTATCGGCAACAAGGGCTAGAGTCGTAGACATCGCCTCTCGGTACTACTTTTGTTTCCCAAAAATTAGATAAGACTGATATCTTTAAGGTAAATAATTTTCATCTAGTAATTGAACAAGAGTGTAAGGACACTTTTCTAGAAAAATAGTTAAATCGGTTTTAATTTTCACAAAATCAACCGCACTTTGATAAATATTCTCTAAATCATCCTGTAACTTGTTTATTAAATTCGTCGTTAAATGATTATTTAAGTCATATCTAAAGGTTTTGATTTCTCCAATCCAATGACGATAGTTTCTCTCATATTCTATCTGCCAATATTGGAGTAATAATATATGAATAATAATTTGCCTTAAAAGACCTTTGGCTTTAGCTAAATCTCTTTTGCCCAAACTGATTAATTCCTCAATTAAGTTTTCTAAATCAAGTTGGTTAAACTGTTTTTGTTTTAATAATTCAATAGTTTTTTCTAACCATAAATTCTCATCGGTTTCATAAAGTTGCTTTAAGTTGGTAGTAATTGTCATATTTTTACCTTCTACCTACGTTCCATAATCTAATCATATATAATTATAAATTTATAGATGCAAACCACCAAAATCCAGAGAACTGGTAAAGACTATCAATGCACCAAGTTAATTTGAAAGAAGCTGAGACTCACCTAGCAGAATTAATTGAAGAGGCGGCTGGTGGAGAAGAAGTCATCATCACGCGTAATGATGGGACATCTTTCAGAATTGTGCCGCTTGGTGGAGTAGAAGCACGCCCAAAGTTTGGTAGTGCTAGAGGTTTAGTAAAAATGTCAGATGATTTTGATGAGCCGTTGGCAGATTTTGAGGAATACGCTCAATGAGGCTCCTGCTCGACACTCATACGTTTTTATGGTTTATTGAGGGCAGTTTAAACCTCAGTGACACAGCAAAAAACTTGATTGAAGATCGGGGAAATCAAAGATTTTTGAGCATTGCGAGTCTTTGGGAAATTTCTATCAAGGTCAGTATCGACAAGCTAAAACTGGAAATGACTTTTACCGAGTTGGTCAAGCAACAAGTTTATGGTAATGCTATTGAATTGCTTGAAATACGACCAGAACATTTAGATGAGTTAGCAAAGTTACCTTTTTACCATAAAGATCCATTTGATCGGCTCATAATTTCTCAAAGTTTAGTAGATAGCATACCTATAATTACTAAAGACAGTGTGTTTGAAAGTTATCCCGTGCAGATATTGTGGTGAATCGTACCACATTTATACACAATAGAAGTTATTAAGTTATTGGCAAAAGTTCAGGTCGGAAAGTGATGCCTACGACGGCAAGCGATGCTCAAGACTAGTATCAGCTTCAGCCTATACTAAAAAGGTAAGACTAGAACAATCTTGATCTCAAAATGCCACTGGTTTCAACAACTGACCCACTTCCGCTTGTAACCGAATTATGAAAAATATTGGGTTGACGCAAGGAAAAATTACAGTTACAAAAAGCACGATACTTACGGTAAGCGGCGCTAACGCATTGTATCTTGCTGCAAAGGTACTGGATCACGGCGTCTTCTGTAAGATAATTTGACACCGGATGTTTGTGTAAGTAGCGGAGAATGAACGACAATGGTCAGTTCTAATAGTGCGTTGAACATAGCAGAAATTTCCCTAGATGTTAGAGTCGCAAAGCAACAAGTCAGTGAACAAGAGTTACAACCTTTAACCCAAGGATTTCAACTGCAATACACACATCCTCATGGACAACTTTATCAAGGTAATTCAATTGATTGGCTTGCATCGCTTGATAATGAAAGCGTTGATTTAGTTTTTGCTGATCCACCTTATAACATTAAAAAAGCTGACTGGGACAACTTTGAAAATCAAGAGAAATATATTGAGTGGTCAATTCAATGGATTAGTCAAGCTTCACGTATCCTAAAGTCAACTGGCTCTTTTTATATTTGTGGTTTTTCCGAAATCTTAGCTGATTTAAAGCATCCAGCATCAAAATATTTTAAAAATTGTCGTTGGTTAATTTGGCACTATAAGAACAAGGCTAACTTAGGTAGTGATTGGGGACGTTCTCATGAAAGCATCATTCATTTTCGGAAATCTGATGCCGTTAAAGTAAGTATTGATGATGTGCGAATTCCTTATGGGGCACATACATTAAAATATCCATCTCACCCGCAAGCACAGACAAGCGCCTATGGAAAAGGAGCAATCAAAAAACACAATAACTGGACACCTAACCCAAGAGGTGCAAAACCTAAAGACGTAATAGAAATTCCTACTACTTGTAATGGAATGGGTGAGACAACACCCCATCCAACTCAAAAGCCAGAAGAATTATTGAGAAAATTTGTTCTTGCATCATCCAATGAAGGAGATTTGGTCATTGACCCATTTTCAGGTTCAGGAACAACTCTTGTGGTTGCAGAGCAACTTAACCGTCGTTGGATGGGATGCGATTTAAATATTGAGTACAACTGTTGGGCAACTAAACGATTAGAAAATGTCCGTCGGATGACAAAGGAAGAATGGATAGCCTTTGATCGTAAAAATGCAGAACGAAGAGAGTCTATCCGATGAGGCTAGAGGATTTGGTAAATGAAGATTAAATTTGACACTCAATGAAATGGTATTACTATTGTCTGCGATCGCCTTAAGCATTTGCTTCATGAACTTGCTCATCCCGCCACAATTGATATAGCCGTGTCGCTGGCATTGTCATATATAAAACATCACCAGCGCTGAGGTTAGTTTCTAGCAAATCCCAGCCATGAAGAGTTTGGTGATTTGTTTCTACATATAAAGGTACACAGTCAGCAGACATAGCTACATCTTTCACCCATTGACCACAAAAGGCGTGTGAAGGTGTAATCACAGTTGCAAAAGCTACCCAAAGACTATCCGCTGTGATGCCATTGCCAAGGATGCGTCCTCCTAGTGCAGCGGCGGCAAAGGCTGGGGCGGCTAGTTCAGCCGGACTCAGTACGGCCTCGAAGCCAAATAGCTGTTGCGCTATGCCAGCAAAATCAGGATCGGCGTAATGAACAATCACCGGAATGCTGGGTGTCAAACCTTTGGCTTTGAGGGCAATTTCCAGATTGGTCGCATCATTGCTAGTAACAGCAAGGACTGCGGCGGCAGATTCTATATTGCTGGCTTTGAGTATTGTACGGAAACTGGCATCGCCCTGAATCACGGGGATACCGAGTTCGCGGGCAGTGTTGATATATTTGTTGTTGGAATCAGGTTCAACCACTACAACTTCATGTCCGCTGGCGTGGAGTTGCTGGACAATTCTCACCCCAATACCACTCAAGCCACAGACAATGTAGTGATATCGCTGGGGAATTCGGGCTGCATCCCAAAATTGCTTAAAGCGGCTTCCCAAGACAAAATCGGTGAGCATGGCATACCAAATACCAATCACCACTGCTCCAACCAGCATCATCACAACGGTAAATAACTTAATACTGTTAGGAGCATTTTCTACTACTTTGTCATTCCCACCTGCTCCAGTAATCATGCCTACAGAAAAATATAGAGCATCGACAGGAGACAAACTCAACTCAGCCGACATATAGGTGAGTGTAGCAATGAGAATAACCGCCAATAGGACAATAGCACCCACCACAACCGATCGCCCATGTTGCTGAAACTGCCTAAAATTAGTCAGGACTTTCAGCAGTTTTCTAATTAATGATCTCCGTGGGGAACGGATGCGGGGTTGAGTGCCAACAATTAAGCGATCGCCTACTTTTATCTCTTGTCCAGATATGACGGCTGACACCAAATCCATCTCACCTTTTACTGGCAAGTAATAAATTAGCATCCGCGATCGGTCTTCCCACAATTCACTCAGCTTTCGACCCTTCCAGAAGTGCTTTTCATCAATGTATTCTTCGTGAATCGGCCAAGTTTGCTGAAATAATTTGATTTGTCCGATCGCTCGGTTTCCCAGTGCTGCAAAGGTGAATACGGGTGCTGCTAATCCGACAACACTCATACTCAAATGGTCTGGCAAACTTTGATCTAGGCGCTCGCCCAAATTTGTATTATAAAAACGGTTGATAATCCGAATCTGGGGATTCAGTACCCGCGCTTGCATCATAATAGACAAATTCAGAGCATCTTTAGATCCAGCGATGACTAAAGTGTGCGCCTGTTGAACTCCTGCTGCTGTTAGGGTAGAAGCTGCTTGTAAATCGCCAACAATCACATCTCCTGCTGTTTCGCCGGGGACAGATTGGTGATGAATGCCAACAACGAAGGCTCCCTGGTGTCTCAGCAAACGAAAGGTTTTATATCCGGTACGTCCTAAGCCACAAACAATAATTCGGGGTTTCATGAAACGGCAGCATCTTTTACAGGTAGGGCTGCATTTCTAGTTATTTATTAATATTGTTGCCCACTTTGTTGGAAGATAACTGTAGCTGACAACACGATTGTTTTAATTAGAGGTAGAAACTAGAAAGAAAGTAATGAGTAATGAGTTAGGAGTTAGGAGTTAGGAGTTAGAAGTAATGAGTGGATCAGAAATGGGTATTTACTCATTACTTATTACTTATTACCCCAGAATCCCCACTTTTCAAGGCTGGGGAGTATGTCAATCCTGCCTTCTTCACGTCTGTATTGAATTCAACTGCAAATCGCGTAGGCGTAGCCCGCCGCAGGCATCGCACAAGTAAATATACATAAGCTGATCACTTTAGCGAATCTAGTGGCTCACAAAAATTGTTTACGCCTTGCTTGAGGACATAAATCAAAACTGGCGTTGCCAAAATCTTCGGAAATGTCGGCATTGCTTTTAGACGTTCCATCATTTTTTGAGGTGAAGTATTCAGCAAATCTTCCCGATATTCTTGTTCGCAAATGACCGCACGCCATTTTCTAGCCAAAGCATCTAACCACTCGGCATTTGCTCTTTCTGGTTGTTGTCCTGCTCGGATAGCTAGCGTCATCGCCGCATCTTCTAAATCTCCATCACAGTCTTCAATCAAATCCAGCGCTTCCATATCGCTGGGATCATCTGCTAATTGAGAGCGAAACTGTGCAATTTCTTGAGATGTTACTTTGGTCATGAGTCTTTGACAAGGCGAGCGATGAACACTCAGTTATGCTACATCATTTCACAAAATTCTTGTTATCAAAAAGCCTCATCTTTCAATGAGGCTTTTAGAATTTTTAATTTGAAGATACAGCAGTTTGCAAGTAACTGAAATAAAGAGTTTCTACCTCCTGCCCCCTGCCTTCTGCCCCCTGCCTTCTGCCAAACCGATAGCTTTGTACTTCATGCAAAAGAAAACTGCTCTAAGTCAAGCAATACTAGCGTAGTGCTCTGAGGGTAACAGACCTTTGTAACTGAGCTAAAGCGCGGTTATAATCCAAAATTGCTGTGACTCGATTACCTTCAGCCCTTGTGAGGTCGTTTTCAGAGTTAATGACATCAGTTTGAGTGCCGACACCAGCTTGGAATCGCAAACGTGCTAAACGTAGAGCTTCTCTAGCTTGTTCTAAAGCGGTATTAGCGGTTTGAACATTCTCCAAGCTAGATTGCTGGGTAGAATAGGCTTGTTCTACCTGAAAGCGAATTTGGTTGCGCTGTTCAGCAAATTGAGTTTCTGCGATCGCAATATTAACTTTTGATTGAGCCGCCCTTGCTCTTGCTGCTCCTCCATCATACAAATTTAGGCTTGCTCTAACTCCCAATGAATAACCGTCAGTAACGCTGACACCATCATCGAACTGATCTAGTAGGTTATAGCTGGCTACCAAACTCACTTGAGGGCCTATTTCCCCAAGGGCCTGCCGACGCTGTTGCTCACTGATATTGCGTTGTGCCAACTGCTGTTGCAGTTCGGGGCGATTTTGAAAAGCCAGCACAATACTTTGTTCTAGCGACGGGTTCCAAAGACCAGCTAATTGTACAGGGTCAGCAGCACTGATATTTACCGCTTGGGGCAAACTTATCCGAGTTGCTAATTGACGACGGGAAATTGTCTGCTGGGATCTAGCATTAGTCAAATCTTGTTGGGCATTTGCTAAATTCACCTGCGATCGCAACACATCGAACCGTGTACCAACTCCTGCTCGCTCTAAAGCTTCTGCATCGCGCAAACTAGCCTCGGAGTTTTGCACAGCCGACTGGGCAATGCGTACTTGTTCATCCGCTTGTTGCAGATTGTAGTAGTCAGTGGCAACATTCAAACGGATTATCTCAGACTGAGTTTCTACAGCCAACTCGCTGAAACGTACCTGTTCTTCAGCCGCTCTGACACTAGCTCGCACTCTCCCAGAAGTGTAGATGTTATATGAAAGTTGAGCTTGACCGGAAAAAGATGTACCAGCTTCATCTGGAGATGCTATGCCCGTCTGTTGTTCTTGCAGTTCCGACGAGAGCTGACTACCAGCAGACTGACTGCGAGTAATATCCGTACTAACATCAAGAGTCGGCAACAAAGCGGCTTGCGCCTCTTTTAGAGCAGATCGATTGCGTTCTAGCTCCAATATAGTCACCTGTAAATCTCGATTGTTACGCCGTGCTAACTCCAAAGCCTGTGCCAAAGTAATCGGCTGATTTTCCTGAAGTCTCACTTCCTCCGGTTTAGTGGGAAATTGCAAAGGATTTGAGTTAGGAATCAGGTTATCAGGAATTTGCACCGCCCCTGACGGCACAGGAGTTACGGTTCTCGGCTCAGTGCTAGGTTGCACTGAATCCGCTGGTGCAGGAATTACAGTTTCCGGCGCAGTGGGAGTTGGCGTTGAATCTGCCGGAATTGGGGTATTGCTCTGAGCGAGGCGGCCAATTGCATTTTGTTGTAAGCAGGTGCTTGAGGCCGTTAGCAAAGCAGCCAAGGAATCCCTTTTGCTTTTGCCTAACTCCTGTGGACATCTTTGGGCTGACAACAGTTTTGCTGAACCTACACCTGTAGCTGAAGTTTGTAAAAATGTCTGTAATTCAGTAACAGTATTTACCTTTTGAGCCACTGGCTGCTGTGCAGAAGACAGGGACAAAATTTCTTTTTGGACAGAAGAGGGTTTTGAAGTGTAGTTAGGAACTACTATCTTCTTTAATTTCTGCCCAGATACGCTGGAATTACTCTGTTTTTTGTTATTTTGAGCAGAACGGCTGACATCAAGCTGTTGGGAAGAATTAGAGGTAGATGTCAAACTGAAAAATCTACCTTCGTCTTTCTTAAGTACTTGTTTTATTGGCACAACGGTATTTTCAGTCGTGAATACTGGAATACTGTTATTACTTAAAGGTTTCAGACTAAGTTTAGTGAAACCAAAAGCAGGTACTATGGTCGGAACACTAACATCTGTACCTTTAGGCAGTTGTGTATTCATGGTGTCCACAACCAAGTCTTGACCATAAGTAGAAGTCAAAACGCTAGGAGAAGACGCCAGTTGTGACCCAGTTAGTTTTGCAGTACCAGCCCAAGCAGGCTGAGTTGTTAAGACCGCTGCCGTTACACCAGGTAAGAAGCTATAAAAAAATAATTGCTGTCCTTTCACCGCATCCCTCACACGAAAATCAATCTAGCGGCAGAAAACCTTTCTTCACCACAGAATATAGCACGATACTAAACTTAGGAAAGAATATACTACGATACTAAATTTAGGGTTCGGAACTCTGTTTGTCTTCAAAACGTCTAACAATGCGAGAAAGTTCCGCCTTTTCATCGATACTAACGCGAGTAGGAGCACCGCTGATAATCCGTTCGTAGTTCCGGAAAGAATCTTTAATATCGGGCCCGTCAGCAGTGATATTATACTCACGAATTCCCTTATCGTGCCACGAACCTCTCATTTTAAATACGTTAATTGCCCGCGACATTTCTCCACGAATTTCTACGTACTGTAACATTATAATTGTGTCGGTGATCGTAGAGATATGAGAGTCAGTAATCGAATGCGCTCCCAGAAATTGGTCAGTTGTGTTAGTAAAGAAACCAGTAATTTCTTCTTGTTTAGCATAACCTGTTACACCAATTACAAACTGCCGAAATGCATTATTGCTCACTCCTCTAGCTAGTGCCGAAAGGGAATCAATGGCGATGCGAGTTGGTTTGAAGACAGAAATTTCTGATTTAATAATTTGTAAGTGGTCTTCTAAACCAGTTGATTCGGGATAGGTACAGATTATTTTGAGTAAACCTTGATCTTCTAATTCCTCAAAATCAATTCCCCAAGAGGAAGCATTACGAGATAGTTGGGCGCGTGATTCTTCATAAGCAAATAATATCGCCTGTTCTCCATTGAGGCAGCCATCTTGAATAAACTTACTTACTAACAAGGTTTTGCCCGTACCTGTGGCTCCGGTTGCCAAAATAATCGAATCTTTAAAGAAACCACCACCGCACATTTCATCTAAGGTTTTAACACCAGAAGATACCCTAACATTAGAAGATCGTTGAGTTAAGCGCATTGCTCCCAGTGGAAAGATGTTAACTCCTTCATTAGTAATTGTGAAAGGATACTCGCCTTTCATGTGAGTTGTGCCGCGCAATTTGAGAATTTCAATTGTGCGACGGCGGCGTTCTCCTTCTAAAACGTTGCGAACAATTACTACATTATCAGAAACAAATTCTTCTACTCCAAAAGAGGCAACTGGCCCATATTCTTCACTACGTTCAGTGGTAATTACAGTGGTGACACTCAGCAGTTTGAGACGGGCTACCAGGCGAAAAATCTCGCGTCGCACTACTCCCATCGCTTCATACTGCTGAAATACTGCTGTTATTGAGTCGATTGAAACTCGTTTAGCTTTGTATTTGCGGATGGCATATTGCAGGCGTTCAATGAGTGCAGAAAGGTCAAAGTTTCCAACTATATCTTGACCTTCCGGATCGGGAGATGCATCCAGAATAAACAACTTGCCTTCTTCAATTAAGCGCGGCAAATTCCAACCAAAAACATGGGCATTTTTAATAATATCACTCGGTGATTCCTCAAAGGTTACAAATACTCCTGCTTCATCAAAGTAGGTGATACCGTTATAAAGAAATTGAAGAGAGAATAAAGTTTTACCTGTGCCGGATGTGCCACTGATCAAGGTGGTTCTACCAATTGGTAAACCACCATGACTGATATCGTCAAACCCCTCAATCATCGTCCGAATTTTTTCTACACCCCCAATTTTTGGTGCTTGCTTTGGTTCTACTTGATCGTTTTCAGTCATTGCTTAATAAGAAATTGGTTTTAAACCTGTTTTTTATTACTAATTTTTTATGATTAAAATCTTACTCTTCAAAATCTTCTTCACTCAGTTCTTCATAGAGCAAATCTAATCCAATCAATACTCTTTCTCTATCTGAAAGATCCCCGATAATTTTGCGAACAGGTGGGGGTAAAATTTTCGATAGTGTTGGCGTCGCCAATATTTTATCTTCTTCCGCCAGTTGTGGGCTTTTTAGCACATCGATCACTTTTAAAGCATAAACACCTTCAAATTCCTGTTCTAAAATATCTTTGAGTGTTTTTAATGCCCGGACTGAATTAGGGGTGTTCCCTGCTACGTAAAGCTTAAGAACGTAGGTTTTTCTGGCTTTAATCATATACTTAATGGCTAGTCATCATAATAGAAATACAATATGCGATCGCAATTTGGGAATAACTTACAGCAGTAGCTTGTTCCAAGGAAAACATAGATAATTTTACTTTATTTAGGAATGGAACTCCTATAGACTTCGCACAGGTGAGCCAGGATGTCTATCAAAGTTAAACGGTAATCAAGTAAGGTTTCATTGCTCCTTCCTTCTAATTTTAGCTGGTTAGAAAATTCTTCAATTACCTCCATGTGAATTTCGATGATTTGGGGCACAGGAATATTAGCATAAAATATAGTATTGATAAATTTATCAATTTTTTCTTTGAGTGTTTTGTCTGTGGTAAAATAATCTATAAGGATCAGGCTGTAATCTAATTTAAGCTGTCTTAATAATCCTTGCCTTTCTGCTGGAGTCATCTCCTGGAAATGCTGCTGGCTTTTTTGCATCTGACTGGCAAATACATAGATGTATTTGCTAGTGTATGGCTTACTTGGATTTTGTTGCGGCCAATTTGGTAAATAGTTGATTTTTCCAGTGGTAGTTGCAGCAACAGGTAGGTAGGAAAATTTGGCAATAATCGCGTCAATAAACCTCCACACCAACGTCCTCAAACCTTTTTGGTTGGTTAAGTCAACTGGATTATCTAAACATTTGTTAACATTAGGCGGCAGAATCAATATCGGTAATAACATTTACTCTTGAATATATCTCCTTGATCTTCCTGACCAAGAAACGTGTGCTGATAAGTTTGGCTAACGCTTCTAGGGGAATACTGGGTGTGTAGTAAACTGGTGATTCCACCCAAAAATAACGCTCTGTGTTAGCAGATAGTGCTAGCCACTCAACAACAAAAGTGCAACAACTGAGTAGTAAGACTTAGTAGGTATTTGATGATGAAGGATTTGTGGGGATAGCAAGACACAGTAGCTAATTTATTATTTGCATATTTATGTATATAGATAGATAGATTTTTTTATTTTGCTCCTTGATAAGATACTTAAACGAACTTAAAGGATTGTCGCATTCTAAATCATTATAATTCCTCAAGGTTCTAAAGCGAATCTTTGGGGCCATAATTGTTTTAGCTGTCGCTATCGATGAGGAGTTTAAACACCAGTAAGAGACTGGAGAGGTTAGTTGCTAAAAATAAGAAACGTGGTCTCTTAGAAAAATGCACTCGTCCACAAGCAAGTGTCCGTGAGGGGAGATACCGTTGTTTTAATGGCGTTGAAATAACCAGAGTTGCTTATATGAGTCTTCTTAGAGGATATGACTTCAGGCGAAAAGACCATCAAAATTTGGCAGATGGAAATGCCGGAGGGTTCCACAGGAAGAATGACCCCCAAAGCCCTATGTTAATGCTAGATTACCCGCTTTATGACTTTCAGGCAACCGTACCTAGCTGCCCTCAAACAAGTTCTCTGGCAGTGGTGTTAGAGATTTTTGAGCAAGAGCAGTGCGATCGCTTGGTAGTAGTGAATCAACAGCAATGCCCGATAGGATTGCTGTATTCTGCCCGTTTAATCCCAAAATTATTAACACATCGTGACGATAAAAATCTAAATTTCAACCAATCGCTCTCTACCTGGGGTCAAGGTCTGATTGAGCCAATACAGACAATATTAGCTTCTGAGCGTGTAGAGCAATTAAGCTTGCATTTGTGTGATCCACAAGCCGAAAAACACCAAAACTTAGATTGGGCACTGATTGACTCTGAGGGTCGATATTTGGGGCTGCTAGATAGTTCACGTCTGTTGCGATCGCTGGCTCAGGAACGCATGGCTGGGTTACAAAGTTCAACCGCCCAGAGATCGTCTTATGATGCTGGTAGGCAGACGCCAAATGAACCCAAATCCTTGGGACATCAGCCATTGGTACAGTTGTTGGAAAGACTGCCTTGGCCTTTGATGTTGCAAACGGGTAATGGCCAGGTGATAGCACGAAATCCCGCTTGGTGGCAGCAATTAGGAACCTTGAAAGATCCAGAAGGAGTTAGGCAACAGGTGGAGGCAATACTTGTGCCTAACTCCTCCGAAAAATCAGAATATGTCACCCAACGAGCAGTCAAGGTGCATCCCAATGGTAGGGAAAATGAGTATGGTGATGAACAAGAACTGACCCAGCAAGAAGCCTCATCTGATGCTGTATACAGTCGTTGCTATTTGGATAGTCAAGTGGGTACTTGTACCTGCGTTGTCGAAGTGCAAAACGGTCAGGAGCGAATTTGGCAGTTTGCCAAAATTCCCTTAGATAGCCCTGAGTTTAAAGTTATGAGTGCTGAAGAGGAGGTTGCACTCAGCACTGATTTGTGGTTGGTCTTAGCTACTGATGTCACTGAACAGCAGCAGCTTTGCAAAGAATTAGCAGCGAAGAATGCCGATTTAATTCAACTAAATCGGTTGAAGGATGAGTTTTTAGCTTGTATTAGTCATGAACTTAAGACTCCCCTAACTGCCGTTTTAGGATTATCGCGCTTGCTTGTGGATCAGCAGTTAGGAGAACTCAACGAGCGTCAAGCCCGTTATGCAGGACTGATTCATCAAAGTGGACGCCACCTGATGAGTGTGGTTAATGACATTTTGGATTTGACCCGCATGGAGACGGGACAAATGGATTTGACGCTGACTCCGGTGAAAATTCGGGCTGTGTGCGATCGCGCCCTATCGGAAGCCAAAGCCATCCACACTCAAACCACCAAAGCTACATCAGCCTCGCCACCTCCAAATGCCCGTTCATCTGCTCCCCAATTCTGCCTTTCCATTGAACTAGGCTTAGATCAGATGGTGGCGGATGAGTTGCGCTTACGCCAAATGCTAGTACACCTGCTTTCCAACGCCTTTAAATTCACCGAAATATCTGGCGAAATTGGGCTGCGGGTAAGTCGTTGGGAAGGATGGATTGCCTTTACGGTTTGGGATACAGGCATTGGTATTCCTGAACACCAGCAACACTTAATCTTTCAAAAATTCCAACAACTAGAAAATCCTCTCACCCGCCAATTTGAAGGCACTGGTTTGGGGCTGGTGTTAACTCGCGCCTTGGCTCGTCTCCACGGAGGAGATGTCAGTTTCTTGTCGCGTGAAGGAAAAGGTAGTCAGTTTACACTACTTCTGCCACCCAGTCCGCCAAAAACAGGCTTTTCTGAACCAGAGATGGGAATTGGAGAAGACGAAGAAACACGATATCAACAGATACGAGAAATCCCCGCACCAGCTCGTCAGCAAGTTAGTACATCCACACAGCATCATCCCGCTAGTTCGCAACGGTTAGTCTTGGTAGTCGAGGCAGTAGCCCGATATATTGAAGACTTGACCGAACAACTCAAAGGTTTAGGATATCGGGTAGTGATTGCGCGATCGGGGACAGAAGCAGTCGAAAAAGCTCGGCGCTTGCAACCAATAGCGATATTTTTGAATCCGTTGCTACCCCTGCTATCAGGCTGGGATGTGCTGACTTTACTGAAATCTGACACTGCAACCCGTCATATATCTGTAATTGTGACCGCGACGGGAGCCGAAAAGGAGCAAGCATTTGCTAATCGAGCCGATGGTTTCTTAAGTTTGCCAGTAGAGCATCAGGTTTTGACACCAGTCCTAGAAAAATTATGTACTGTACAAGCAGTTCCACAGCAAGGGTTAAACAACAGCGCAAGTATCCCAACTAAAACCCCACTGCGAATTCTTAGGTTGGTGAATCCCCAGTTGGAATCAGTCAATCCCCACCCCTCACTTCGAGAACACCGGGTGATTGAAGTAGATGACCTAGATCAGGCAGAACTTTTGGCGCGGGTATGGCAATTTGATGTCATTTTACTAGATGTCGAAAGTACCACCGCCCAAATTTATCTGCAACAACTAATTCAGCACTCGCGTTTGGCGGCTATACCACTAGTTACTTGCGATGTTGCAACTACCTTAATAGCTTCTAAAATCCCAGGGCTATCTGTATTTCCTTACTTAACACCATTTACCAAAGACAACAGCAGTCGCACTGAGAAAACCGATGCCTTACTATCAGTACTGCAAATTGCTTCTGGTATTTGCTGCCCTCCTAACATCTTAGTAGTGGATTTGACAATGCTACGTGACTTTCCACAGGTAAGACGTAAGCCAGCGAAGGGTTATCGGACAGAAAAAAATTGCTCAATTAGTAGTGAAACTGCGGAACGGGGGTCTGAATGGTTCCAAGCTTTAATTCAGTACCTCCAAACAGCAGGTTTTAAAGCGGCGATGAGTCCCTGTTGGGCAGAAGTGTTACAACAAATTCGCCACCAAAGCGTTGACTTACTGCTAATTTGTTTAGGAGAATCCGCTATCCACAAAGACGTGCTCAAAGCACTGAAAACATTGGGAGATTCGCCTTTAAAGTTACCACCAATTTTGGTACTTAATCAGCGATTAAATAGCCCAGAGACAACTTTACAGCCTGGGGTAGCTTATAAGGCTATTGACAAGCAGAAGAAGAATGGTTTGGAATCTATAGAAACTGTTGTTGGTGCGATCGCTACCCAAATATTACCGCGATCAATCTCAATGGAAGACCTATTAAATCAGATCAATCAGACTTTAGCTGTCAATGGTTACAACGGCAAATGTTAATGGGAATGGGGAATGGGAAAGATGAGGAGAATAGCCATACCCAATGCCCAATGCCCAATGCCCAATGCCCAATTACGATATATCTATTTTTTCATTTTTCTTTTTCTTAAAAGGAATTCTAACCAAGTTATAAGCACCCTTGGTCGATAAACTCTTATAATCATCTGGCTGTAAGTCCATTTGTAAAAACTTTTTCTGTTCAGCCAACAGCAGGAGCGAGGGAGGTTGTAGTCCCTTTGCAGCCTGGTTTTGAATGTGTTCTGTAGCTTCTTGAGGAAATCTTAAATAATTGATGCGGATGTTGCTGTAAAATACCACACTAGGCTTTTTGAAGCCAAGCATGATCAATTCTTCATTCGGTTGTTTTGCTTCTAGGATGACGGCAGACAACTCCCTTAAGGGTAATTGACGTTCTCGATCAATAAAGAAGGAAGCAGGTGTTAGAACAAAAATCAAAAACGCCACAAACCCCAGCAAGTTAATACTGATAATGTACTTCCAGCGGCGACTCAATAGTAACCCTGCAACTACAACGGCACAAACAAGCCAAATTACACCAGCGATTACTGGTAAACCAGATTGTTTAATTAGTTCGTGGAAGTTGGTTATAGCTGGATCGCTACCTAATATCTGAGTTATGTTAAACAGTGCTGTTGACAGAACTGATAAAAATATTACATTCACCCAACCACTCACTCGCAGAAAAGAGGTGGAAATAGGAGGAGTGGGAGAGGAAGAAACAGAATTTGTTTGCCGTGTATCCTTATCTTGGAAAAGGTCGCTCCATAACAGGGCTACCAGGATTGCTGCTGCTGGCATTAAAGGCAATACGTAGCTAGGAAGTTTGGTGACAGCAATGCTGAAAAAGCTAAAGATGCCAGCAAACCAGAACCACGCAAATAAACCAAATTGCTGAAAACGTTCTTGGGAACTCCAATGCGATCGCTGCCAAAACTTTAGTCTTACTATAGAGGCTGGTAAATACACGGAGTATGGAGCAAAGCCCAACAGCACCACCAAGAAGTAAAAATACCAAGGTGCTGAGTGACCATTAACTACTTCTGTAAAGCGTTCTAGGTTGTGATAACCAAAAAAGGCATTAATAAAATTCCAGCCATTGCGCCAAATTACTAAAGCATACCAGGGCACTGACAAACCGATAATTATCAGTATACCTACGAGGACGCGCATTTCCCGCAACACCTCTAGGAACTTTCCTACATACAGCAAAAAGGCGACAACAATTAGCCCAGGCAAAACAATCCCCACTGGCCCTTTAGTTAAAATTGCGCCAGCAATCAGTACATAAAATGCTAAATACCACTTATTTGGGAATAGGGAGGTCGCTTCGCTCCGAGATTGGGAAAAGTTCTCCCCAGTCCCCAGTCCCAAGTCCCCAGTCCCTCCCTTCCCCGCGTACCCTAGAAAGAAACATAACAAAGCTGATGCCATGCATCCGGTGAGCAGCATATCAGAGACGCCGATTCTCGCCCAAATAATAGTTTCGCCATTGAGCGCCATGAGCGCTGCGGCCATGAAAGATGTTGAGTAGCGGCGAGTAGGACGTGAAACTTGTTCTAATTCGTCTTGTTTACCCAAGTACCAGTGTACGGTGTAAAAAGCCAAACAAACTAAGCCGAAAGCTGCGATCGCAGAGGGAAGGCGTACTGCCCACTCATTTACACCAATAATGTAATATGCGATCGCTTGACACCAGTAAATTAAAGCCGGTTTATCGAAACGAGTTTCACCATTGAAAAATGGGGTAATCCAATCACCTGTGAGGAACATCTGGCGGGAAGCTTCGGCAAACAACGGCTCTGTCTCATCAATCAAGCCAATATTGCCCAAATTCCACCCAAAAGCTATCCAGCCAATCACTATCAACCACAAAATCGACACAGTTAAACCAAGGGCTGGATTCTTTCCTATTTTGTTGAACCACTGATCAACAGTGCGATTAACACTCAGTTTCATTCTCATTTAGTCAATAGTCAACAATCACTAATCAATAGTCGTTGGTTATCTATATTTTGTTCTTCTTCAACAAAACAAGTGTTAAATACTGAGTTATAAACTTAAAATTTAACATTTTTACTACTTAGCACTGGCGCAACGCGCCGCTACCGCATTTATTGACTCAGCACTAGTTGCCATTCTCTGTTTTGAGAATTCCATTTAGGTAATTGAGTTTCGCCGACAACATAAGGGCCCCAGTAACGACGGGAACCATCTTGTGCAAAAGCAACTAAAATATCTCCTTTCTCCAGCTTTAAATTATTCTGAGGTAAGGATAGAACCAATCCCTTCTCACTACCTTCTTGGGGAGCAAAATCCCAATGTGCCGGTAGGTCATAGTTAGCTTGTTTACTACTAGTTCCTTTTGCTACCGACTGTCGCGCCAGTAGAGCCAGCCGTACAGGCTGATTTGTTTGATTGCTCATCCGCAAAGTCCCTTGATCTTTGGCAATGCTTGCTGATTTATCACGCTCTGCCAAGACAGGATAAGTATTCTCTTTACTACTTTGTTCTACCTGATTGGTTGGAGTAGTTGCTGGAGTAGATAAATTAGCGGAAAGACTTTTTTCAGGTGAAACAGAAGTTGCTTCCCACTCTCGAGTTTCATCTGGCAGTTGTGAAGATGTATCTGGGTTTGTAGACTCAAAGGATATGCTAACTCCAAAGTATCCCACCAGAGCAACAAGCAGTCCCAAGCAAGAAGCGGTAACACCGACGTTACGATATACTGAGGATTTCATATTGATAGTTATTAGAAATAAATATTTTGTCTAGGCTTGACCAAATACTAGCCTATTATCACAAAAGCTAATCACAGAAAGTAGCTTATTATAGACTTTCTTAAAATTAGGCAAGCAAATGTATTATAAACATCATTGTGAGTACAAAATATGTATATCAAATAATTTCCTTGATGTTTGACAAACAAGGATTACAGACACTATTTGCTTTGTATATTCACTGTAGGCTTGGATAAAAATAATGAAATTTGATACCGAGCCAGCCCATAATATGTACAAATTTAAATCAATACTGGAAGCCCAGTAGATATTTATAATATTAACAAACAAGCTTATGCTAAAACCAATACCCTCCTTAATATAGAAGAGATATTTCAAGATATCTTGACTTTTCCCCAGAAGTCCTTTTCATGCAAAACACTCGTCTGAATAACTTGTTAGATGCCATTGCTACACGCTTGGGGCAATGGTTTTTAAATCCTTGGCGGCGGCTATCGTTACTAATAATTAGTTTTTTGTTCGGTTTTTTTCTGGGAAACGCGGTTTCCACCACAGCTGGACAACAGGGTGTATTAGACATTGTGGTAGCTGCTTTTTTAGTACTATTGACGGAAATTACTAGTAGGATATTTTACAGTCAGAGTTTTTTCGCCAAGCGATCGCTCTTGGTAGAATCACTAAATCTCCTTAAAGTTGGTTTCATGTACAGCCTGTTTCTCGAAGCCTTTAAGCTGGGATCGTAGGATGGGGGATGAAAGAGATGGGGAAGCAGGAAGCAAGAGAAGCGGCGTTAGCAGATAAGTCAAGGGCTAAAGCTTTTGGGATCACGCCGGAAAATGTAGATGAAGTGATCGAAAGGCGATCGCATTTACTAAAATCTGTTTTACCAGCTTTTAACGAATTCTGCGAAACTAGCCTGAAAATCGAACCCAAGGAAATGTTACAGGTATTGTGGGACTTGTGGCTACCTTTGGGGATCAAACTAGCATCGCAGCGTCAACAGTTGGAACGTCCTCTGATTCAGGGAATTTTGGGAGGACAAGGTACTGGTAAAACTACAACGTGCAAAATTCTCAGTTTGATTCTCGATCAGTTGGGATATCGGACTGTGAGTTTATCTTTGGATGACTTATATAAAACTTACAGCGATCGCTTACTTTTAACACAGCAAGATCCCCGCTTAATTTGGCGCGGGCCACCAGGAACCCACGATGTAGATTTAGGTTTAAATGTACTAGATCAAATTCGCCAGTTGCAAAGTCCAGTGATGGTTCCGCGCTTTGATAAATCTGCTTTTGGAGGTGCTGGCGATCGCACTAATCCAGAAATCGTCACAAACATAGATATTGTACTATTTGAAGGCTGGTTTGTGGGTGTGCGACCAATTAACGCAGATGTATTTGATACTGCACCGCCGCCAATTGTCACAGATGAAGATAGAGCATTTGCCCGTGATATGAATCTTCGCCTCCAAGATTATCTACCACTCTGGGAGCGATTAGACAGCTTAATTGTGCTATATCCCACCGATTATCGCTGTTCTTTAGAGTGGCGCAAACAAGCGGAACAGCAGATGATTGCTGCGGGTAAGTCGGGGATGAGCAATGCAGAGATAGAGAAATTTGTCAATTATTTTTGGCGATCGCTCCACCCGGAATTATTCATCAAACCGTTGGTAAAAGATGCAACAGCAGTTGATCTAGTGATTGAGATCCATACTGATCATAGCTTTGGTGAAGTTTATTGCGATCGGGTTTAGGGGGTTAGCTCTCAAGCAAATCAGGTAAAAACACTATAATTTGCTTAAAGCGTGATTTATCCTACTCCTTAGACCAAAAATGCCAGAGGAATCGTTAAAGCTTTTCTTTTCTTACTCTCACAAAGACGAAACTCTACGGGATGAACTAGCTAAACACCTGGCTATCTTAGAATGGCAGGGTGTGATTTCAAGTTGGTGCGATCGCAGGATACTACCTGGAGAGGAGTGGGATCACCAAATTAATGATAATTTAAAAACCGCCGACATCATTCTTTTGCTCATCAGTTCAGATTTTCTTTTTTCTAAATATTGCTGGGATGTCGAAGTTAAGAGGGCAATAGAACGTCACCATGCTGGAGAGGCTTGTGTTATCCCAGTTATTCTGCGAAGTGTTGATTGGAATGGCGCACCGTTTGGAAAACTTCAAGCTTTGCCTAAGAATGCTGAACCTGTAGTATCAAAGCATTGGCACAATCAAGATGAAGCCTTGACAGATGTAGCTAGAGGAATTCGGGCGGTTGCTGAGAAGCTAAAGAAGGAAAGAGACGAACTAAGGCAGAAACAGGAAGCAGAAAGACTACGAAGAGAACAACAACAAAAAGAGGCAGATAGGCTACAAAGACAAAGAGAACAAGAAAAAGCCGATAAGCTGCGACTAGAACAGCAATCTACCGATAACGATCTCCTTTCTGAGAAAGGTGTAGACTATAGGCGGTTGCGCGATTTACTTAAAGCAGGGAATTGGAAAGAAGCGGATCAAGAAACTCTGGCTGTTATGCTTAAAGCCACTGGCAGAGAACAAAAACGCCACCTTGATTCTGAATCTATCAATAACTTTCCTTGCACTGACTTACGCACCATTGACCAACTGTGGGTAAAATACAGCAATGGGCACTTTGGGTTTAGTGTGCAAAAGCGGATTTGGAAAAGCGTTGGACAAGACTACCAAAAGTTTGGCGATCGCGTCGGATGGCGAAAAGAGAATGAGTGGCTAATGTACTATGACTTGACCTTCACAACAGCCTCTCCACAGGGACATTTGCCCGGCGGCTTCATGGGTTTGGTGGGGCTGGGGAGTGTGGGTGGGCTTCGGCTGGGCCGCTTGGGTGGGGGTGTGTTTTGTCGGGAATTCTCTTTTCTCGCATCGAGAATTATAAACTGTAACATATAAGGCTTACAGGAAATTGTAAAGATTCACAAACAAGTCATTTAGCACGAAGTATTGCGGTTTCTATGTTTCCGTTACCTGGCACTGTGGCAAAAAAACGTCTTCTTGTTGTGCTTGTAGTACAATGCTAGCTTTTTGGGTGTCATAGCAATTAGCAAAGATAAATTTGCTCACTACTTGTACTTGTACTTGATTCAAATGAAAAATATTTGTCATTCAACCAGATATTAACCTACAGCAAAATCTGTAAACTGTCTTTTGTAAGGCGAATGAAATCCTAAAACAATATTTTCTTTAGGAACGCCCAAAGCAACTAATTCATCACCAATATTAGCTTCAGTTCCATTATGCTGAATCCAAACCTTTCCATTCTTAATATCTAAATGTAATACACAGCCATATACACGCCGCTTATTTTCCCAACCCACATATACTAATTGGTAGTGGTCGTGTTCGGTATCAAAGATAGTCTGTGCTTCCACTTTACTATCAGATTTTTCATACTGACTATATAATGTTAATAGTTGCTTAATATACTTTCTATATTCCTCTAAGTTAGCCATTTGACAATCACCTCATTTTCGATATCATAAATTAGCAAACGTAATTGATATTGTTGAATTATCATCTGAGGAAATGGCAACTGAAAGAAAATTTGATATGTATCTGAAGGAACCGCTAAATATAAAATACGTTCTGGTTGTTCTTGGGAAAGTGCAAAGCGATAGTTAATAAACTGTCCAAGTGCAGTATGAAATTCTGAAATAGTTGATTGACCAAGAAAACTTTTAACCTCTACAGCGATTTTTTGCCCTTCTCTTTCAGCCGCAATAATCTTTTCTGCTCCTAAATCAATATATAATTCAACCAAACCCCACTCTATACGTAAAGGGTCATCTGTAATAGTCCAGCCATCTTTTTGTAAGCCTAATTTTACAATGTCGTGAAATTTATCTTTTGCTGACATAACATATTTGTTTGCTCTGTGAAGCATTCTATCTACATATTATCTCCCTTCTCAAGCCGGGGACTTAATATGCCAAATTAGTTAACCGAGTAACACACTATCTTCATCTCATCTGTTCAGGTGCGTTAGGCTGCGGGATAACACACCCTACTGAAAATTATTATGTATCGTATTTCTTTTGGCGTTTAACGGGATTCATCCACATTTCTAAACGGCTAAATGCCTGTGAAGAAAGTAACGTCAAACATAAATAAACCACCGCTACACCCGCATAAATTTCAAAAGCGCGATAGTTATCAGCGACAATTAGCTGTCCTTTGCGGAACAATTCTTCAAACCCAATCACTGCAACTAAGCTAGTATCTTTCAACAAACTGATAAACTCATTACCCAACGGTGGAATCATCCGCCGGAAAGCTTGGGGAAAAATGACATAACTCATGGTTTGCACAGAACTCAAACCTAATGATTGTGCTGCTTCTGATTGTCCTGTTTCAATCGATTGAATCCCCGCACGCACAACTTCGGCAATATATGCAGCGCTATTCAAACTTAAAGCAATTACTCCAGCAGTGAGGCGATCAAAAGTAAATGTCAAACCAAGTTCTTGCAAAATTGCTGGTAAGCCAAAGTAAATCATAAAAATTTGCACCAGCAAAGGCGTTCCCCGAAAAAAATCTACATACGCCCTCGCCATCCAACGCATAGGTGCGATACGAGAAAGGCGTGTAATACCAATCAGCGAACCGCCAATTAAACCAAACACTACAGAAAGTATCGTCAATTGCAATGTTACCAATGCACCCTGCAATAGACTTGGCAAAGCCTGTAAAATCACGCTAATTGAAGTAAATATGTTAGATGCGTTAGTGTTAGTTTGATTCTCAAATGGTGATTTATCTGGTAATGATGGCGGTTCGATTTGAAACCATTTTTGGTAAATTTGGGCATAAGTGCCATTTTTCAGCACCCGATCCAAACCATCATTTATCAATGCCAAATTCGGCGAATTTTTAGCCGTAGCAATTCCATAAAACTCTTCTGTCAGTAATTGCTCTACTACTTTAATTCCCTTGAGATTGCCCGTTTTAATAGCATATAAAGTAACAGGTGCATCATTAATTACTGCATCCACATTACCATTGGATAATTCTTGCAGGGCTATAGGTGCTGAATCAAAACTGCGAATTTGCACCCCAGGAACACTTTTAGCCTTTGTAGCCCCAGTTGTGCCAATTTGGACTGCGATTTTTTTATTTTTGAGACTGTCAAAACCAGTAATATCTTGATTGTCTGCACGAATTGCGATCGCTAACCCAGCCTTAAAATAAGGACGGGAAAAAGAAATCGTCTTCGCCCTCTCCTCTGTAATCGTGATCGAACTAAGGGCCGCATCTACCGTTTTGGCTTGCAAAGCTGAGATCATCCCATCAAAAGGCAGACTTTGAAAATCCACTTTAAAGTTAGCTGTAAGTGCGATCGCATTCATCAAATCAATCGAAAAACCCTGCAACTCACCACCTTGTCTTTGAAACTCAAAAGGTGGAAACGTCGGTTCCGTAGCAACCCGCAGAGTTTTCCCCGCGCTAGAGTTTATAGCACAGCTAATCAGTAATAAACAGCTAAAACCTACGAAGACACATAAATACAGCCAACGCGCAAAACCAAATTTAGCCATATTATTTTCTCTCTCCCTCTGCGCTCTCTGCGCCTCTGCGGTTACTTAAAACCTTACAATCAACTGTAGAGCAGCTTGACATAAGTAATGAACAATACCATCCCCGCCATTATTTTTGACAATATCGAAAAAAACTTTGGTTCCCTCAAAGTCCTCAAAGGAATCACCGGCGAAATCAACCGGGGAGAAGTCGTTGCAGTTATCGGTTCCTCCGGTTGTGGTAAAAGTACTCTACTACGCTGCTTTAACCGGCTAGAAACCATTGACAAAGGGCGTTTAATAATTAATGGTATCAACTTATCCCGACCCACCGTCAAATATAACCAACTGCGGGAACTACGGACACAAGTAGGCATGGTTTTCCAGCAGTTTAACCTGTTTCCTCATCTCAGCGTCCTGGAAAATATGACACTCGCACCGCGTAAAGTCTTGGGTAAAACACCGAAAGAAAGCGCCGAAATAGCGAGATTATATTTAGAAAAGGTTGGCTTATCTGACAAAGCCTCTGCTTATCCCGAACAACTTTCTGGCGGACAAAAGCAACGAGTAGCGATCGCCCGTAGTTTGTGCATGAATCCCCAAATCATGCTATTCGACGAACCCACCAGCGCCCTAGATCCCGAACTTGTCGGCGAAGTTCTGCAAGTAATGCAACAATTAGCCGCAGAAGGGATGACAATGGTGGTTGTCACCCATGAAATGCAGTTTGCTAAAGAAGTAGCCCATCAGGTGATATTTTTAGATAAAGGTATTGTCACAGAACAAGGCCCAGCTTATGAAGTGCTGACTAATCCCCAAAGCGATCGCCTACGTATTTTCCTAAGTCGCCTTCAAATAATTCGTAATTCGTAATGACGCTCGTGGACTCGCTACCGCTGCGCTAACGTAATTCGTAATTAAAGACTTCCTTGAAACTCCTCACTCAGCACTCCTCACTCATCACTCAGCACTAATTAAAGGTACTCGCGTAAGAAATCAAAGGGATCATCTTCCCAACAAGGTTCAGGTATTAGCCAAAACAAACTACCACTGATGTCGGCTTCAATTTCATCACCGTCGTCTCTATCAAATAGTTCTATCAAAGCTGTCCAATCACGTTCTCTCAGAGACGTTAGCGATGGGGCATATACCTGAAAATTATTTGAGTAATTCACGCGCAAAGTTGTGCTTGATAGCCGTAAATAGTTAATATAGGATATTTGTAAATAATTATACCAATTTGAAAAAAGAATGCGACAAATAGACCATTTGTAGAGACGCGATTCATCGCGTCTTCACCCAAAGATGTGTTGTAATCATTAATTGAATTGGTATTAGATTTTAGTTTTGACAACCGCAGTGAAATAGTTGTTTTTATACTATTAAATATGGACTCATATCATAAGTGTCTCACAATTTAAATAGGACTGCTATAGTATTTATTACATAATTACAAGCTGAATTTACTCAGACCGGAACAATCCTTAAGGCTGCGACTCTACTAATTCCACTCCAAATACTTCAGCAAAGGACTGCGCTACATAAAAACGGACTTCTTGGCAAGTGATACCTGGAATCCACTCGGACAAACTGCCTACAGGTTTATCAGAAATACCACAGGGTACAATGCGTTCAAAGCCTGTCATGTCTGGACAAACATTTAATGCAAAGCCGTGCATGGTAATCCAACGGCTGACTTTAATCCCAATCGCCGCAACTTTTCGCCCTTGCAACCAAACGCCAGTAAAAGCCGGAATTCTTTCTCCCTGCAACCCATAAACTGCTAATACGCGAATTATGACTTCTTCGAGTTGGCGTAAGTACCAATGGAGGTCTTTACGATAACGTTGCAGATTTAAAATTGGATACCCGACCAGTTGACCAGGACAATGATAAGTAACCTCGCCACCTCGTTCAACTCGTTGCACATCATATTCACCTTTGTCAATATCAAATTTGAGAAAATCTGAGTTGCTTCCTTGTCCCAAAGTATAAACAGGTGGATGTTCTAGCAAAATTAACACGTCATCTAGACTGGGGTCATGGATGCGCTCAGTGAGGAGCGATCGCTGCCATCCATGAGCTTCTAAGTAAGGCATCAATCCTTGGTTATACAGCAAACAACGGTTTATGTGTGGTTCCATACTACGGATAATGCCAAAAATCAACTGTATTAAGAACGAAATATATTTCAAATTAGAAGATTGGAGTCAAAAAATGTAAAGATTTGCAAAGGATTTTAAAGGAAAGTCAAGGGAATATGCATTAGAAAATACAAAGTGCTAGCTTGAATATACAACCTCAATAGGTTTTAGGAGGAATTCTCTGCAATAAGCATCATGCCAAGACGATAAAGACGAATGTACTGGCTGATGACTCTCATAAAGTTAGTTTGCATTTCAAACAGAATCAAATTTCCACAAAGACTTGTATTATTGAACAACAGCAAGCAAACTTCAACCGAACACAGAAGGAGCAAATATCAACAGTTCTGTAAGCGTTGTTTTAACACAAAAGACAGTTACAGGAGCTACTGCTCAAATTTCCTCACTAAAGAGTTCTAGGTGAATATCCAATTGGATATCAGCGCAGAGATGAGGAGGAAAATCAAGGGTATAATGAGCAAAAACCCAGACGTAGTAAGCTTAGAGAGAGCTTACAAGCAGTACATAGATAAAGTTCACAATTTGTTTTGGCGGGAGTAATAGACCTTACCGCAATTTCTTTTCATACAAAGCAAATTCACACATCAAATATTCAGTGGGAGAGTTTACATGAAGCTTGTCATCCACGGCAAAAATATTGAAATCACCGATGCAATTCGTGAGTATGTACATCAAAAGATTGAGAAAGCAGTTAGTCACTTTCAGAGCATTACAAATGAAGTGGATGTGCATCTTAGCGTAGCCCGTAATCCCCGAATTAATCCAAGACAAGCGGCTGAAGTAACTATTTACGCTAATGGTAGCGTTATCCGTGCCGAGGAAAGTAGCGAAAATCTATACGCCAGCATTGACTTAGTTGCAGATAAAATTGCCCGTCAACTGCGGAAGTACAAAGAACGGCGTCAAGATCAGAAAACTCATGCCCTACCAACAGAAGTAGTTGTTGCAGATGCGGTAGTCACAGATTTAATTGGCGATCGCACCCCCGAATTGCCTAACGAAGTCGTCCGCACCAAATATTTTTCCATGCCGCCAATGACCCCTACAGAGGCCCTGGAACAACTACAACTCGTGGGACACGACTTTTATATGTTCCGCAATTCTGAAACTGGAGAGATTAATGTAATTTACGAACGCAACCACGGCGGTTATGGTGTGATTCAACCCCGCAATGGTAACGGCCATACCAATGGCAAGAATGGCAAATCAACTCACGCAAGTATTGGTATGCCGGAAAAGTCGCATTCGAGTAAATAGGGACTAGGGACTAGGGACTAGGGACTGGGGACTAGGGACTGGGAAAGAGTTTCCCAATCTCCAATCCCCAATCTCCAATCCCCAGTACCCAGTACCCAATCCCCAGTACCCAATCCCCATTCCCTCATTTCGCAAGCTGTTGCAAAGTTTTCAGCGCTTCCTCAACGTGACCTTTAAAGTTAAACATTGAATCAAATACGTATTGCACAACTCCTTGTTGGTCAATGACGTAAGTAACGCGACCAGGGAACAAGCCAAAGGCAGCTGTTGCGCCATATAGCTTCCGCACTTGGTCGCCTTTATCAGTTAACAGAGTAAAAGGGAGATTGTATTTCGCAGCAAATTTTTGGTGAGATTCGCTAGAGTCGGCACTCACGCCGACAACTTCAGCACCAGCGGTTTTAAACACTTCATATTGATCGCGAAAGGCGCATGATTCAGCCGTACATCCAGGTGTGTCGTCTTTGGGATAAAAATATAGGACAACAGCTTTTTGTCCGCGAAAATCCTGTAGGCTAACTGTTGAGCCGTTTTGAGCAGGTAGACTGAAATTAGGAGCGGTATCTCCAACTTTGATTGCCATAATAAGTGGTGGTAATTACTTAACAAAATTTTACCTTGTATCCAAGTCCATAAATTTTGCTTGATTACTTGCATCAAGCGGAGTAGCTTAGATACTCATCTAACACAAAATTCCGTTTATGCGCCTGACTTCACTGGATGTTTTTCGCGGCATTACCATCGCTGCTATGATTCTCGTCAATATGGCGGGAGTTGTAGATGATGTATATCCTCTCTTAGCCCACGCCGATTGGCACGGTTGCACACCAACTGACTTGGTATTTCCCTTCTTTCTCTTCATTATCGGTGTAGCGATGACTTTCTCACTGTCAAAGTACACCGAAGGCAATAAACCAACCTCAGCTGTTTACTGGCGGATATTGCGCCGTGCCGCCATTCTCTTTGCCTTGGGATTGCTGCTAAATGGCTTTTGGAATCAGGGTATTTGGACTTTTGATTTGAGCAGCATCCGCATTATGGGAGTGTTGCAGCGCATCAGCCTTACCTATCTGCTAGCTTCTTTGGTAGTTCTCAACCTACCGCGTAAAGGTCAATGGATACTAGCAGCAGTGCTACTGATCGGCTACTGGGTGACGATGATGTATGTACCAGTGCCAGAATATGGTGCAGGAGTTGTGACGCGGGATGGTAATTTCGGCGCTTATGTTGACCGCTTGATTATTCCCAAAGCACATTTATATAAAGGTGACGGTTTCAACTTTATGGGAGATCCAGAAGGACTTTTCAGTACTATTCCCGCCATAGTAAATGTCCTCGCTGGCTACTTCACTGGTCAATGGATACGCAGCCAACCTGTACAGTCACGCACAAGTATAGGTTTAGGATTATTTGGAGTCGGTTGCTTAATTATTGGTTGGGCGTGGGGGTGGACATTCCCCATCAACAAAAAGCTGTGGACAAGTTCTTATGTGGTCTTTAGCAGCGGTTGGGCGTTACTGTTGCTAGCGGCTTGTTATGAACTGATCGAAGTACGGGTGATGCGTCGCTGGAGTAAGCCTTTTGAAATTATGGGCTTAAATGCGATCGCTCTTTTCGTTGCATCGGTTTTATTGATTAAAATCTTAGTCAGAACCACTATCGGCACTGGCAAAGACGCTCCCAGTACTTACAATTGGATTTACCAGAATTTTTTCGCATCTTGGGCGGGGGCGTTGAATGGTTCTCTGTTGTTTGCCCTAGTCACTGTGTTGTTGTGGTGGGTTGTTGGTGTTTTGATGTATCGGCAACGTTGGTTTCTCAAAGTGTAAATTTGAAGGCAGCCGTCAGAATATAAAAAGATTTTTGTTGTTATTTACGTTTTAGTGTTATCAAGGTTACAACAGGTATTAAGTGATAGATTTGTCACATTTTAGGAACAAAGGCGATCGCAACTTTATCTATATTATTAGCGCATTAATCTGCGCTTTTTTTAGCGAACTCACTTAAGTTCTAATATCGTTTCTAACGGCAGAATAGTCTACAAACTTATCTGTGCGTTGAAAATTCTTATTTCTTCTAATTCACTAAATTAATCCATAGCAAAATTGTGAGGTAATGGATGCGTCGCATAAGATTTTGGCTATTTTTTCCAATTGCTTTAATATTTGGCTGCTCAGATCAACTGTTTCAATCTAATCCATCTGTCGCCAACCCTAACCCAACGGTAGTTCCACAACAAACTAGTCCGACATTGTTAGCAAAGGCGAGTTACCTTTCCCCGTTGGAACAACAGGTAATTATTGAAACAAATAAGGTACGAACAAATCCCAAAGCATATCTCCCGATTCTGGAAAATTATAGAAAGCGATTTGAGGGGAACCGAGTCAAAATTTCTAATAATACCTATTTGCGAACTCAAGAAGGAGTTAAAGCAGTTGATGAAGCGATCGCATTTTTGAAAACAGCGCGTCCTGTAGGAGCATTGAGTGCATCTAAAGGTATGTCTTTAGGAGCAAAAGACCACGTTAAAGACCAAGGCCCAAAAGGTGCTACAGGTCATAATGGTAGCGATGGTAGCAATCCTTTTACTCGCATCAACCGCTATGGTAAATGGCAAACAACCGCAGGCGAAAATATCAGTTATGGCCCAAGCACTGCTCAAGATATCGTGATGCAGTTAATTATTGATGATGGTGTGCGCGATCGCGGTCATCGAAAAAGCATTTTTAACGGCGCTTTTAAAGTCTCCGGTGTTGCTTATGGAACTCACAAATCATATAGAACAATTTGTGTAATTAACTACGCTGGAGGGTATCAGGAAAAATAACTTGAGATGGGGAATGGGAAAGAAGCAGGAAGCATGGAAAAAGGGAGAAGAGTTTTCCCCTCTGCACAATGCCTCATTCCCAATCTAAAATCAAAAATATAAAATATAAAATCCAAAATTGTATGTTCTATGTCTAGAGACTTTATTATTTTTATAGTATTTTTTACTCTTGTAGCTGTTGTTATAAATGTTTTATGTTTTCAATGGAAAACCAAAAAATAACAACACATAAGTGACAAAATAAAACTTATTGCTGCTCAGTTAAAAATGAAATTTGTTATTTGATTTATTGAGAGCAAAAGTATCCGACGATTAAAGGATACTGTCAAAATTATCCCAAACTGAAAGCTTGGCGATCGCAGGTAAACTAGAAAATATCCCTTTCAACATGGTGATTGCGGTTTTTGCTCTGAGTTGCGTCCTCGAAGATTTTGACAGGAGAAATCTAAAGCTATGTTCCACTTTACGGAGGTGAGCAAATTTTAATACACCCTTACCCCTGTAAATTCAAGAATAGTTAGATATATTTCTAAGTTGAGTTGTTTAAAAGGCGCAACTTCGAGGTTCAGAGGCTCAATATTCAGGTACTACAATGCTTTAAGAAGCAAAAGTAGGTGTAATTGTAATGCAATCAATTTTCTGGAGTGTAGAAGAAGTAGCCCTAAGAGCTAAACAGTTTTACGAAAACGGTATTCGTCAAAATGTTGAGTGTGGTGACAATATCGGCAAGATGATTGTGATTGATGCTGAAATGGGTGAATACGGGATAGATCCAACTGGTGTAGAGACAGCGTTAAAGTTAAAACAGAAAAACCCTAATGCTAGATTGTTCACCATCCGAATTGGTTATGATGTTGCTGTAAGTTTTGGTGGTGCGATGGAGCGTACTGCTGAATGATTTATGGCAAAGTAATCAATGGTAAGGTAATAATTCCAGTGGTTTTTCGTTTACCTTCCCAACCAGCTTTTTCTCTAGATTTTGTCATTGATACTGGATTTAATGATCTGAGGCTAAAAGGTGCAACTTCGAGGTTCAAAGGCTCAACGCCGAGGTTCAAAGACGCGATAAATCGCCGTCTCTACAATAATTAGTCCTTTGTAGAGACGGCGATTCATCGCGTCTCTTGCCTTAAGCGAACAGTATTATCTACCTAACTTATTCCTCAGCAACCCAAGCACCATGAAACCCATAAGGCACCCGCTGGGGAATTATTACTCGCGCTACAGGTTTAGCTGTTATGTCTTGGGCATTCACCACTACCAATTCGGAAGTATCTGAACCCTCATCATGGACGAAAGTCATAAGCCAACCATCGTCCTCAGCCGTTGCACCAGGACGCGGCGCAAACACAGCTTCACCGCCATAGCGTCCTTCTCCAAATTCATGGGTTTGGGACTTTCCACTGCTGAGGTCGTACTTAATAATACCTTCAAATAAAGGTAGGGGACTGTTTGCCGCTTTATTACTGTAGCCATATCGGGTTTTTCGCCCCAATAGGTTTTCGTTGACGCGAGGAAATTCGGAAGCTACATCATCCAACATTTCTTCACGTACTGTACCCGTGCTGAGGTTAAATCGCCAGCGATGTAAACGGGGGATATTTGCTTCTGGGTCGGGTTGAGAATCATCTAAACCCAAAACAGTAGTAGAAGTCATGCGACAGGCAATCAGCACTACTTCGTCTCCATCTTCGTAGGCGTTGAGGGTATGGAAGACGTAGCAAGAGGGACTTTCAAACCAGCGGACATTACTGTTGTCACCGTGACGTGGTAGAATTCCAAAGCGACTGGAGCGATCGCGCTCAAACATCATTACAGGTTCTCCCCGTTGCGCTCTTTCCGGATTAAAAGTCAGCGGCAAATCCATGAAAATTGTGTAGTTTTCAGTGATGGCGAAGTCGTGCATCATCACCCCTATGGGCAATTCAATTGGCACTGTCCACAACAGTTCGCCTTGTGCTGAGACTACACTATATTGCAGGTACGGTGGCACAAACACAGAGTAGCCAAAGAAGATCATTTCGCCTGTAATTGGGTCTACTTTGGGATGGGCTGTGAAGGCAGAAACCAGCTTCCCATTGTAGCTATACTCACCAATGGTTTCTAATTCAGGCAGCTTGATTGCGTGAGGTTTACCCCCCTCATTCAGTGCCAACATTTGACCAGCGTGCCACACTAAGGCAGTATTGGCAGTATTTTTGTAGCCACCGTGAGGATTATCTATTTGCGGTGGTTCTAATAACCCACTCCAGATAGCTTTACCCGCTTCTCGTTCTTTTTTCCATCCGGCTGTCTGCACGTAGCGGTTACGATAAGTGGCTATGCCGTTGCTAATTTGCACACCATGCAACATTCCATCGCCATCAAACCAATGATATTGACCGATGGGTGTCCATTGAGGATTAGGGCCATTCCGCACAAACATCCCCGATAGTTCAGGTGGTAATTCACCGATAACTGACAATTTTTCGGTGGTGATTTCTTCACGGATTGGAGCAAAGTTGCGATCGAGATATGGATTGACTGCTATTGTTGGCATTGTTTTGATTTAAATGTACATTTCGGTTTGCTATCAATGCCCACGGAGAACTTTTGAGGGCGTTGGGGAATTTTTGCAATCTGTCTACAAATTAAACCTTTTTCTCTAACTGTTTAATTCGTTTTATTTGCAAGAGGTTCCACTCATCATCAGAAAAGGGTGTGCTAAACCAGGTATCTAATATTTCTTTAGCGATCGCTTCTGTAGTAGCACGTAAACTTAATACTAGAACATTCGCATGATTCCAGATCCGGGCCCCACGTGCCGTCTCAGCATCATGGCACAAGGCTGCACGTATCCCAGAGACTTTGTTGGCGGCAATAGATGCGCCAGTACCAGTCCAACAAAAGACAATCCCCTCATCTGCTTTCTGGGTTGCCACTGCCAAAGCAACTTTACTACAACTAAGAGGCCAATCGACTTCAGGATCATTCTCGGCTAGGGAACCGAAGGGTATAACTTCATGCCCACGCTGCTTAAGTTCTGCCAGTACCCTATCGGTAAGGTTGGTGCGTTCATCACTGCCAATAGCGATTTTCATGCATTCCCCTTTGAAATTAGTCTTCCCCATCTCCTCATACTACGATGTTTATAGGAGACAGGGAAGAATTACAAATTACGAACTACGTAGCTTGCTTCTCGCCCTTGGCGAGTATTACAAATTAATCCTCAGATTTTGTTGAATATACAGCAGTGTTACCATTCAATGGCACTGCTTCTGTTTGTAGTTCTTGACGCCGATTTGGTTTGAAAAAACGCTCTGTTGTCGTCTTAATCACAATATACAAAATCGGGACTACAAACAAACTCAAGAAAGTCGCAATTAACATCCCTCCAAATACTGTTGTTCCTAATGATTGACGACTTCCCGCCCCGGCTCCTGTGGCAATAGCTAGGGGGAAAATCCCCAATAGTGTAGAAAAGGCAGTCATCAAAATTGGACGTAGACGCTCTTGTGAAGCCTCAATTACTGCTTTGGTAATCGAAAGTCCTTGATCTCGCAATTGGTTAGCGAATTCCACAATCAAAATTGCGTTCTTACTAGCTAAACCAATCAACATTACTAGACCAATTTGACAGTAAACATCATTCGCAAAACCCCGCATTGATTGAGCTATCAGCGCTCCAAAGATAGCTAAGGGAACTGATAACAGAATGATAAAAGGGTCAACGTAGTTCTCGTATTGAGCAGCTAGTACCAAAAACACAAAGATTATTCCTAATCCAAAGATCAGGGGTGCTAAACCACCAGAGTCTATTTCTTCTAATGCAGTTCCTGACCATTCATAACCATAACCTGCGGGTAAAACTTCTTGAGCAACTTGTTCCATTGCTTTAATTGCGTCTCCAGAACTAGAGCCAGGAGCGGCGGAACCATTAATTTCAATTGAACGGAACAAATTGTAGTGATTTATCGTTTGTGCTCCCACAGTCGAAGTAACTGTGACTAAGTTACTCAAAGGAATCATTTGATTCTTTTGGGAACGAACGTACAGTTTACCAATATCCTTGGGGTTAGAACGAAACTGTTGATCTGCCTGGATATATACACGGTAATTGCGCTGCTGGAGATTGAAATCATTTACATATTGTGATCCCAAAGCAGTTTGTAATGTACTGAAGACATCATCTATAGAAACTTGCAATGATTTGGCTTTATTGCGGTCTACTTCCACAAGTAATTGTGGTGTATCTGCGGCAAAAGTACTAAATACAGCTTGTAATCCTGGTGTTTGATTGGCTTTACCCAACAACTGACCCATCGACTGCACCAAACTTTCTAAGCCACTGTTACCTCTGCGGTCTTGCAGTTGAAAGACGAAGCCACCAAAGTTGCCTAAACCCTGAATTGGCGGTGGATTCACAGGAAAAACCCTGGCTTCTGGAATTGCCAACAACTTCCCTTGCAAGCTGCCAATAATCGCTTGTACTGATTGATTGGGTCTTGAACGTTCTGCCCAAGGTTTTAAAGTTGTAAAGATGATGCCACTATTGGCGGTACTACCACTAAAACCAAATCCTCCCACGGCGAAAGTCCCTAGTACTTCTGGAACTTGCAGGATTTCTTTTTCTACCTGTGCCATGACATCGCTGGTATATTGCAGCGAAACGCCTTGGGGGCCTTGAATAATTGTGAGGAAGTAGCCTTCATCTTCGTCTGGGAGAAAGGCTGTAGGTACTGTGGTGTAGAGCCAAGCAGTCATACCCAAGGAGACAATAAACAACCCAATTACGACGCTTTTAAATCGTGTGAGAAAGGTAAGCGATCGCTCATAGCTTGACCTGACCCATTCTAGAAACCGATTAATCAGGTCAAACAACCAGGCAATCCACCTGGGAGGTCTTTGTTCTTGACGCAGTAGCACGCCACACAAAGAAGGTGTTAAGGTCAAAGCCAAAAAAGTCGAAATCGCAATGGAAAAGGCGATCGTTAGCGCAAATTGCCGATAAAGTGCGCCTGTAGTTCCCGGAAAAAACGCCACTGGCACAAACACTGCCATCAACACTAGTGAAGTGGCAATAACCGCGCCAAATAGTTCCGCCATTGATTCACTAGCGGCTCGGCGAGGATTTATACCTTTATCCTGAATAAAACGGCTGATTTGTTCCACCACGACGATCGCATCGTCTACCACCATCCCCGATGCTAAAGTTAGACCAAACAAAGTCAAACTATTAATGGAAAAGTTAAAAATTTTGATGAAGGCAAATGTCCCAATCAGTGCCAGGGGAATAGTTAGTGCGGGAATTAAAGTGGTTCGCCAATCCTGCAAGAACACAAAAATTACAATCACCACCAACACCACCGCTTCAATCAGAGTCTTGATCACTTCTGCCAAAGACTCTTCTACAAAGGATGTTGTGTCAAAAGCTACTTGATATCGCATCCCTGGCGGAAAATTCGGAGCCAATCGCGCTATTTCGGCTTTGACTCCTCTAGCTACATCCAAGGCATTACTGCCAGGAACCTGATAAATCCCTAAACCGACAGCATCGTTGCCACGAAATCGTAGAAATGAACTGTAGTTTTCTGCACCCAGTTCGGCTCTACCTACATCTTTGAGCTTAACTAAGGTGCCATCCTCTTGAGTTCTGAGGACAATTTCTTCAAATTCTGATGGTTCTGCTAATCGGCTGACAGCACGTACATCAAGTTGATACCTTTGTCCTTCAGGAGCCGGTTCTTGTCCAATTCTCCCTGCACCGACTTGCAAATTTTGTTCAGATAAAGCATCGGCTACATCCTGAGTTGTTAGTCCGCGACTAGCAAGGCGACTCGGATCTAACCACAGGCGCATTGCATAGCGACGTTCGCCAAAAATCCGTGCGTCACTTACACCTTTGACTCTTTTTAAAGCATCCGCTAAATAAAGGTCAGCATAGTTGCTTAAAAATATATTGTCGTACTCTTTATTTTCAGCATATAAACCAATTGCTAAGAGAATATTGCTTGACTGTTTTGATACCTGCACTCCCGTGCGTTGTACACTCTCTGGTAGTTGTGGTTGAGCAACAGAAACACGATTTTGCACATCCACAGCGGCAATATCTTTGTCTCGTGAAGAATCAAAGGTGGCTGTAATGGTACTCGTACCATCGTTACTGCTGCTGGAAGTGAGATATCTTAGTCCTTCAATCCCGTTGATTTGCCTTTCTAAGATATTTGTCACTCCGCTTTCTACGACTTCTGCACTAGCTCCGCTGTAGTTGGAAGTCACACTGATTTGGGTAGGACTAATTTCTGGGAACCTAGCGATCGGCAGTGTAGGAATACTGATTAATCCTATTAGAAGGATGACGATCGCACAGACCGACGCAAAGATTGGCCGCTTAATAAAGAAGTCAACAAACATAGTTTAAAAATTGGGCATTGGGCATTTGGCATTGGGTATGGGGCATGGGGCATTGGGCATTGGTGCAAGGGAAAAGCTTCTCCCCCCTGCTCCCTCTGCCCCTCATCTCCCCCTGCTCTCTCATCTTCAACTAAGGCCTCCGACTACCTACTTGTTCTGGTGCAGGAGTGATGGGAGCGCCATTGGTTAGGTTGAGAATACCGGAAACAACAATTTTGTCCCCAGCTTTTAATCCTTCGATAACTTGATAATTATTCCCCTCAATAACTCCCAATTTCACGGGCTTTTGTTGAGCTACTAAAGATGGCGCTCCAGCTTTGGTTTTTTCTGCCGGTGCTTCAGCTTTAGGCTTTTCCTGCGGTGCTTCAGCCACAAATACAAAAGTCTCTCCACCTAGGCGAGATACTGCTGTAACTGGAATTAAGATTCCCGGACGTTCGTTCCAGATGACTTTGGTTTGCACTGCCTGACGATTAACCAGTTGACTTCTGGAATTACCAAAGTTGGCTTTAGCCAAAACTGTCTGCGAATCTGAACTAGCATTTGGAGAGATGAAACTCACCTTACCAGTAGCGATGGGTTTGCCTTGGGTGTCCAACATTTGCACAGGTAATCCCAAACGCAGCTTTTTGGATTCAGCTAAGGGAACGGAAATATTCAGTTCTAAAGAGTCATTTCTAGTCAGTGTAGTGAGTTGATCTGCTTGTTGCACATAATCTCCCACCTTTGCTGGAATATCACCAACAATACCGGTGAAAGGTGCAAGGACTTTTGTGTATTGCAGTTGAACTTGGGCAGATTTGACTTGGGCTGCTGCTTGAGTTACTTGCGATCGCGCTTGGGCAATTTCTTCTGGGCGAGAACCATTTTCTAGCTGCCTTAAGTTTTGTCTCTGTTGTTCTAAAGCACCAGCTAGCTCATTGATACTAGAATTTCTGCTTTGGCGAAGTTGGTCTAGGCGTTTCTGAGCCACAACCAGGGCAGCTTCAGCACTTTGCTGTTCTTTGACATATCCTTCTAAGGTATCTTGAGAAACTGCACCCTCTTTTCTCAATTGTGCGTATCGCTTGGCGCGTGATTGTGCTAGTTCCACATCAGATTTAGCTGACTGAATTTGAGCTTCAGCTTGAGCAATTTCTTCTGGTTGTGATCCAGATTGGGCATCTCGAAAACGAGCTTGGGCTTGGGTTAACTGCGCTCTAGCTTGGGCAACTTCTTCTTGTCGCGTACCCGCTTGCAGTTCAGCAAGCCTTGCTTGGGCTTGTTCTAGTCCGGCTTTTGCTTGTAATAATTGAGCTTGGACATTATCACTTTCCAAGCTAAGAATGACTTGCCCTTGTTGAACACGGTTGCCCTCTTGGATGAAAATCTGGGTAACTCGTCCGTCAACCTGTGGTCTAATGATTACCGAACGTGGAGCCTCTAAGGAGCCAATAAACTCCGAACTTTCCTGCACGGTTTCAGTTTCCACAGTTGCTAGCTTGACGGGAATTGCCATCGGTTGACCAGCTGCGGCCCCAGCAGGTGCATCACTAGCGCTACTAGTTTGCCACCAGCGCCAACCAAAACCAACACCTGCAACTAACAAAACAATTCCCAAAATTAGCGGCCAACGGCGTTTTTGCGGTGGCTTTGGCGATCGCTCCAACAATGGTTGCGATTCTTGACTAGAATCATTAACAGCTGGCTGTTCTATTTCAGCAGGCAGGTGAGAATCAGGGAACTCAGAATGGGACATCTTCGGTTTCTCGTCTTATGGATTTAGACTTGGGCAATCTACTCTTCGCTAAAAAAGCATTATTTGAATAGTTTTTTAGCCCTTGTTTCTTGATGTTGGTGCCAAATCAAATATATATTTGGGTATTTGGGCGATCGCTCACTATATCTAGCAACTCAAACCAAACAATATCGCATATCACTTTATGGTTAATTTGTAAATTACTTAACTCCTGTCAATTTTTTAAAGTGTAATTTATAAAACTTTTTTAGTCAGTGTAAAATCAGAGCCTTAACTCTAAGAGAAAACACGATTTATCTTGTTGCAAGGAAATCAACTGAACCTCTAGCCTCTTTCAATGGCAAAGTGCTAATACCGCGCACAAATAAATTGACACAAGTTTCTATGTAACATTGACGACTGTAATCTAGTGTGGTAGAGATATCGCTAAAACGCAGCATACCGTGAAGCAACATACCCGTAAAACTATCTACAGATGCTTTCAAATCTATATCTGAGGACACTGTGCCCTCCTGTTGACTGTTTTGCAGATACACAACCAGATGTTCACGCATCGATTTGTTAGCTTCGTATAACATCAGACTGGCTGCTTGGGGGTGTCGCTTCGCTTCTCCAATCAATGTCCGAATCAGGTCTTCATGCTCCTCCATCATCTGGTTGCAAAGTCTTGCATAATTCTTGAGGTCAATGTACAGGTTTTGAGTCCAGTCCTTGTGAGCAGCTAAAGTTTTGGATTGGGAAGCGATCGCTTCGGTAATCACAGCAGCTAGTAGTTGCTCTTTGCTGTGGAAATGACGAAATAAAGTTACCTCATTGACCGCAGCAACACGAGCAATTTCTCGCGTTGTCGCTCCTGTTAAACCTGCCGTTGCAAACACCTTAGTTGCCGCCTTGATCAAGCGTGCACGAGTTTGTGCCGTCCTTGATACTAAGTTTTCCATGAGGGTTTGCAAGTACTTGCTTGCACATGTAAGTGCTTGCTTGCATTATAACCACATAGAAGACAAGATTGGTATAAGTTACAGATGAGTTTATCGGTCTTGATTCATAGTGAATAGTGATCTTAGGGAGGAAAAGTGATACCTTCTCTACGAAAGACTTGTCTGCGATACACTGCGCGTAGCTTGCTTCGACCTAGGGGTTATGCCTACACTGATTAATCCAGCTCTACTAATCAAGGTTACGAGTTTCATCAAGTTATCCTCACCAAGAACGACATCCAATCAATCAGTGTTCTCTAGAGTCCTATTTTTCAGCAGTCTCAACTTCCTACACTTAGGTCACCCGATCGGTTGATTTTTAACTCACCCGAATGGGTGATTTAATTTATCCAAATCAGGGTTTTGTCTGTGCAGTCGCCTGGTGTTCGCTAATTAATTGACATCCTCACCGACCTAAAGACGCTCTTAAGAAGGAGTAATGAGTAATAAGTAACAAGTAATGAGTAAATACCCATTTTTCATCCACTCCTTACTCCTTACTCATTACTCCTTACTCATTACTCATTACTTTAAAGCATTGCGTGAAGCCTTAGGATTCAGACCCAAATATGTGGTGAGCAGTCCTCAACAGTCTTCAACCATCTACAACTGATTCCTTAGAATCCAAATCCGGCAATATCCTCAGAGTAGATTTCCGGTTAGTAACAATATAAGAAAGCAGCCCTTCATACCGATCAAGTGCTTGCTCCAAGGAATAGTTTTCTTCGGCAAACTGTCTTCCTGTATTACCAAGCCTTGCCCCTAGAGTAGGATTAGTATATAAATCATGCACCGCAGCAGCCATTGCATCGGGTGATTCTGGCTCAACAATTATCCCACCACCACTGAGTTGGATTGCTTTTGCAGCAGTACCAGTGGCAGGAACAGAACCCACAATCGGGCGACCACTCGCCAATAGCAATGGTATTTTTGAAGGCATATTGAACGAAATCACATTATGCTTTTGCACAATCAGCCCTACATCAGATGCGGCTAGCATTTCGGGAAGTGTTTCTCGTGGCTGTAATGGTAGCAGCAAAACATTATCTGCTCCATTTAAAAGACAATATTCCTGCAACCTTTGCAATGCTCTTGATTCGCCAACGATGACAAAGACAATATCTTTGATATGACGCAAACAAACGGCTGCTTCTATTACTGTTTCTAAACCTTGTGTTAGAGCAATGTTGCCCGAATAAAGTACTACAAATTTTCCATCGAGTTGATGGCTAGATATCCAAGAGTTGTTTTGTTTCGGTAAAGGTCGAATAAAATTTACATTCACCCAATTGGGAATACAAACGATTTTATTAACAGGTACTCCCTTATTCACTAAATTCTCACGAAACCCATCAGCGATGACACTAATAGTGTGTGCCGTCCGATATGCAAACTTCTCTAGGATTGCAAGACTTCGGATCATCCACTTGTTTTTTAATAGCCCGATACGTACCGCAGCTTCTGGTAAAATATCTTGCACATTTAGAACTACCGGGCAGTTGTATAACCAACCAAATATTGTTACTGGTAACGTACCGAATAGAGGCGGAACTGTTAAGATAATTACATCGGGGCGTCCGCCTTTAAAGGCTTGGGGTAAGCTCGTAAAAACAAAACTTAACTCCAGCAACAGCCGATCTACGAGGTTAGGTTTAGACTTAATTCGCAAATAACTTCGCTGAATGGTTACGCCATTTTTTTGTTCAGTAATATACCACTTACCCCGATATCCATCGTAAATTTCGCGCTGAGGATAGTTGGGCATTCCCGTAATCACTCGCACTTCATGACCTCGCTTTACTAGTCCTTCCGCCAATTCAGTCATTAATGGAGCAATTCCAATCGGCTCTGGATGATAGTTGTAGGAATAGATCAGAATGTGCATGAGCTATTTGTGAATTTTGTAAAGACAGCTTGAGATCAGCGGACTTATTGCTAATTTCAGTAATGGCTGCCACTTTTATTACTCAATTTAAGTTTAAAGATTTGTTGATTAAGATTGGATTAAGCTCTGTTTATAAATTTTCTGAATAATTTTAATTTTAAAAGATAGTTTTTGTATTGCATAAAAGACTTAAAAATTAAAATATCAGATTGTGTAAAGACTTTAGGCTCTTTATAAACACAGACTTTAGACTTTGGTGATGATCACAATAGTTGATTTGCTAGCTCCTGAATCATGCATAATGTCTAAATTTAAACTTCGGGGATTGTAGCATTATATTTAAGCTTGTGCATATAACCCTCATACCGCCCTTTCAACTGGCACATGAAGTATTTTTAACCAAGTTATCAGTGATTGCTCGAATACTTGTTGACATAAGTATTCGAGCGATCGCGAACTGATAAGGCTGGATAATAGACTCACCAACTCACTTAATCATTGGAGCTAGAATAGAGATTCATTAAACTAAAATTGGCAACCTCTAACTAGAAAGCCCTACTTCCTAGCAAGAGGCTTGCTTTTTCTTCAGAGTTGAGCCTACACCCAATATCCCAAAGGCCAGTAAACCCAACATAGAAGCAGGTTCAGGGACTTTGGATACCTGAATAGAACCAGAATTTTGATCTAATGTTATGAATGCTGTCTGTTGATCGATATCCTGACGTAAGAACAAAGAATCACCAACGGTTCCCTGGAAGAAATATTCTCCGATTACACCCGTCCCTCCTGCTACATCAAAGGGGCCAAACAAGGTATGAGTGGAAGTATCAAAGTTGAAAGCGAAGAAATTAGATTCTGAGACTCCACCAGCAACGGTGTTATAAGTTCCAAGCAGATTATTCGATGGGTCTAAGAAAGAGACATTCAAGGATTGTAAAAAAGTGGTCGCTCCACTACCACTTTCTGAAATAATTGTAGGTGCTGTAGTCTCGTCGTAGCTGAATGAACCGATTGCTGAATAACCAGCATTACCTAGCCAGTTGAAGTTGAAATCAATAGCTTGGGCTGGGTTGTTAGCACTAGCTGCGATCGCAACACTAAAAGCAACACTGGTTGCTGTGGTAGCAGCGATTTTGGCAAAAATATTTGTCATTGTCATAACTCCAAAATTGAGTGACATGATGCATTGATATATGCATCACACAACACTAAGCTTAAGATAGAAATATGTATACGTAAATACCGCATAAAAGTACGCTAGCAAATGTAATAAATCAATAAAGAGAAACACTTTTTTTGTGAAGTTTTATATAAAATATCAAGTCTGTAGCGATGTCTTACGACAAGCCGCTCCGCATCTACGCTCGTTTATATGTAATATATTCTGACCTCTTCCCTAAAAAGCTATACCTATCAAGCGTTACGGGATTATTTTAAGTATTTTCCCTGTTTGTAAAAATGCAGTCAATTCATTACCTGTTACTAATTACTTATAAAAAATAAATATGAGCGATGCTTTTAGCCGACTCGCACCCTTCATCCAAGAATATATTTATCATCACCAGTGGACTGAATTACGGCCAGTTCAAATTGCCGCTTGTCAAGTCATATTTGATACTGATGCTCACTTGCTAGTTACTGCTGGAACTGCTGCTGGTAAAACAGAAGCAGCCTTTCTGCCAGTTTTGACTCTATTACATGCCAACCCGGCTGCAACCATAGGGGCATTGTATATTAGTCCAATCAAAGCTTTAATTAATGATCAATTTGAGCGTCTCAACGACTTACTCAAAGAAGCAGATATTCCCGTTTGGCACTGGCACGGTGACGTTTCGCAAACTCGAAAAAACAAGCTTTTAAAGAATCCTCAAGGCATTCTCCAAATTACACCAGAATCTTTAGAAAGTTTGTTAATCAACAAAAATAACGACCTACTTCGCTTATTTGGTGATTTAAAGTTTGTCGTCATTGATGAAATTCACGCTTTTATGGGTTCAGAACGCGGTTGTCAAATTATTTGCCAATTACAACGTTTAGCAAAGTTGACGCAAAAACAACCACGCCGTATTGGTTTGTCAGCAACTCTTGGTGATTACTCAATAGCTGAAAAGTGGTTGCGTTCAGGAACAGACAAGCCAGTTATTACACCGAAAATCGACAGCATAAAACGCCAGATAAAACTAGCTGTAGAACATTTTTATATTACTGATCAAGTAGATGAATCAGAGGCGACAGATGATGAACAATATATTTTCAACCTTAGCAAATCTCGCAAATGTCTAATATTTGCTAATAATCGCACACGTACCGAATCTGTAATTGCATCTTTACGAAAAATTGCCACAGAACAAGGACTACCAGATATATATCATGTACATCATGGGAGTATATCTTCTAGCTTGCGGCAATCTGCTGAAAATGCAATGCGTGAATCCAACAATCCAGCTGTTACCGCTGCCACTCTGACTCTAGAATTAGGCATAGATATCGGTCATTTAGAGCGAGTTATTCAGTTAGAATCACCCCTCTCTGTAGCTAGTTTTTTACAGCGTTTGGGACGCAGTGGTAGAAGAGGTGAAGCTGCTGATATGCGCTTTGTCTGTGCTGAAGATCAGCCATTAGCAGAAGCTTCTCTACCAGAGCAAATCCCTTGGCAACTTTTGCAGTGTATCGCTATTATTCAACTTTATTTAGAGGAGAAATGGATTGAACCAATCAAACCAATTAAATATCCTTTGAGTTTGCTTTATCACCAGACAATGAGTATTTTAACAGCAACAGGTGAAATTTCAGCTAATGCTTTAGCTAAACAAATTTTTAGTCTGCCGCCCTTTGCTGCTATTTTAAAAGAAGATTTCCAACTATTGCTACGCTATTTAATTGATATTGGTCATATTCAGCATACCGAACAAGGTAAATTAATCCTGGGTTTGGCAGGAGAAAAGGTGGTGAGGAAATTTCAGTTTTATGCTGTCTTTGCTGAACAGCAAGAATATATTGTTAAGCAAGGTGCAACAGAAATTGGCAGTATCGTCACCCCGATTCCGGTTGGCAATCAATTTGCTTTAGCTGGGAGAACTTGGGAAGTTTTAGAAGTTGACTTTAAAAAGAAAGCTATTTTTGTTAAACAAGCCGAGGGTAAAGCGAGTATTTACTGGCGTGGTGGCAGTGGTACTATTCATACCAAAGTTTTACAACGAATGCAGAAAATTTTATTGGAAAATTTTGAGTATAGTTACTTGCAAAAAAATGCCTTGCAACGATTACGTCAAGTTCGCCAGTTGGCACAGCAGGTTGGATTAGATAAGCAGAATATTTTGCAACTGGAAAAAGGTAAATGTTGCATTTTTCCTTGGATGGGTACGGTTGCTTATCGCACCTTAGAAAGATTACTCAATTCCTACTGCCGAGAATCGTTGGAAATTACAAGTATTGGCGGAGTAAATCCATATTATTTGACAATTAAATTAGGCAAGAATAAATTTAAACATCTTTACAATGAAATTGCTTCATTGTGTGAGCAAAGAATTACATCAGAAAATTTAGTCAGTACTTCAGAAGCACCAGAACTTCAAAAATATGATGGGTTTATTCCTCATCCACTTTTATGGAAAGCTTTTGCTAACGATTATTTGGATATGAAGGAACTGAAACAGCAAGTGGCAATGTGGAGAGAATAAACTAATCCGTCTTTAAGTTGCATAATCCTTACCTCAGAAAGACGCTCTTACGCAGAGAGGGAAGACACCAGTAACCCCAAAAACAGAGTTTTTGAGTTTACGTATTTTTCCTGATTTCAGTGCTTCTTGAAGGTGACTACGATAGAGCGCATAACAAATATGACACACATTCAATTGTGTGGTGTGTTATGACTCAACTGTAAATAGTTTAACTTATTGGTTAATTATGATAGAAAAGTTGGTTGATACAATCAACCTTCAAAACTAGCCAATTCAAAAATTAAATAATTACTGGTGAAGCTTTTCTAAACAATCAGCGCTATAGCTGATTAATTTTTTGTTGCCATCTAAAAATTCTCCAATTATTTTAAAGCAACAATAAAAAGCTTGCTTAGTTTGTGCATCAATTTGCTATAAATAGGAAGAAAAATTATGGCAGTTTCACTAACAAAAGGACAAAGAGTTTCACTTGACAAAGTTGCTCCTGGCTTAACAGATGTCTTTATTGGACTTGGATGGGACGTTAAAGCTACAGATACAGGTTATGACTTTGATCTAGATTCCTCAGTGTTCATGTTGGGTATTAACGAAAAACTTATTTCTGATAACCACTTTATTTTTTATAATAACCTCACAAGTCCCGATCCTGATAAATCGCTTCAGCACATGGGAGATAATCTTACCGGTGTAGGTGAAGGAGATGATGAAGTCATCAAAGTTAACCTAAAACAAGTACCCGCAGATGTTCAAAAAATAGTTATTACTGTAACTATTCATGAAGCACAGCAACGTAATCAGAACTTTGGTCAAGTTAAAAATGCTTTTGTGCGTATTGTCAATGCCCAAACAAAACAAGAAGCAGTCCGCTATGACCTTGTTGAAGACTACTCTGTAGAGACAGCATTAATCATGGCAGAACTTTACCGTAAAGACGGTGAATGGCGTCTTAATGCAGTTGGCTCAGGCTATCAAGGTGGCTTGAAATCACTACTTGACCGCTATAGCTAGGCAATGTATTAGAACTCTCTAAGATATTTTACAATGTTGAGATAAAACTGAGTTTATAAAACTCTATTGCTCTATATTTAATACTTAGTGTAAAAGCTATAAATGAAGATAATAATATTAAAAATATAGAGCAAAACTTAGATATGATCTTGTCAATTCAATACATCTTGAAATAACTTACATGGGAATCAATCTACAAAAAGGACAACGCATCTCACTTTCTAAAGAAGCTCCTGGGCTAACAAAGCTGATGTGCGGACTGGGTTGGGATATAGCAAAACATTCCGGTGGCGGGTTTTTTGGTGCTTTTAGTAACGCTCCAGACTTTGATTTAGATGCCTCCATAATCTGTTTAGATCAAAATGGTAAAATCACAGATATAAGCAATCTTGTTTACTTTGGTAATCTATCTCATAAATCAGGAGCTATTACCCATCTGGGTGATAATCTCACAGGTGCGGGAGAAGGTGATGACGAGCAGGTTCTTGTAGATTTAGCTCGACTACCAAAAGAGATTGTAAAATTGGTTTTTACAGTTAATATTTATGATTGTATTACTCGGAAGCAAGAATTTGCACAGGTAAAAAATGCCTTTGTACGCCTAGTCAATACATCTAATAATCAAGAACTCGCTAAGTATCATCTATCCGGTTCTGAATATAAAGGAATGACCGGAATGGTTATGGCTGAAATTTACAATCATAATAACGAGTGGAAATTGGCAGCTATTGGCAACGGTATTAACGTTAATGGTTTGGAAGGACTTGTGAAAGTTTATGCTTAAGTACATCTTAAGTTACTCAAATCCATAGCAATTCAGAATAAAATTAATTTTCAAAAATAGGTAATAATCATGTCAATTAACCTCAGCAAAGGCGAAAGAATCAATCTTTCAAAAGAAGCACCAAGCTTAAAAAATGCTGGAATTGGTTTAGGATGGGATATTAACGTTACAGATACAGGTTCAGCTTTTGACCTAGATGCTTCTATATTTATGTTAGGTGCTAACGGAAAAATCCCTAACGAAAAGTACTTTGTATTCTACAATAACTCACAATCACCAGATGGTTCTGTGAAACATGAGGGAGATAGCAGAACTGGAGAGGGTATAGGAGACGATGAAACAATTCAAGTTGATTTAAGCAAAGTTGATGCTTCAGTTCAAGAAATAGTTTTTGTGGTCACTATTCATGAAGCAGAGCAAAGAAAGCAAAACTTTGGGCAAGTCAGAAACTCGTTTATCAGAATTTATGACAACACCACAGAAAAGCAAATTGCTAAGTATGAATTAGATGAAGATGCCTCTGCGGAAACTGCAATCGAATTTGGTAAACTTTATCGAAAAGATGGAGAATGGAGATTCCAAGCTGTTGGGGCTGGTTATAAATCAGGGCTGCAAAGTTTTGTAGACCAATATGCTGCTTAGTAAATATCTCAAAAGTTAATCCAAAGGGGGTATTCACTGTTATTACCCCCTTTTTTTTGCATAAATTAATTAAAAAAGTTTAATTTATAGGATGTATATGAGATGGAAATTGAATTAACCAAAGGTAGCAGGTTTAATCTTTATAAGGAAGCTCCAAATTTAAAGAAAGTAGCTATTGGCTTGGGTTGGCAAGTAAATCAAGCTGGGCAAAGCTATGATATTGATGCTTCTGTGTTTATGTTAAGTGCAGATGGGAAAATTCCCAATGATAAATATTTTGTTTTCTATAATAACCTTCAATCACTCGATGGTTCTTTAAGACACTCAGGAGATAATAGAACTGGGGAAGATAACGGAGATGATGAGACAATTTATGTTGATTTAGCAAAAGTCAATCCAGCTATTCAAGAGATAGTTTTTGTTGTCACTATTCATGAAGGGCAAGAAAAAAATCAGAATTTTAGCCAAATCAAAAATGCCTTTATCAAGATTTACAACCACGAAAACAAAAATTCTCTGGCTCGGTACAATTTAAGAGAGGCTTTTTCTCAAGAGACAGCTTTGGAATTTGGACGCTTATATAAAAAAGAGAATGAATGGAGGTTTCAAGCGGTAGGAGAAGGCTATAGTTCTGGACTACAAAGTTTTGTAGATAAATATGTGACCAAAACTAAACAGGAAGAATCTACAAAAGTAGAAAGTGTGCAAGAAAACTGTAAAACGAAACTAAATATATCGTTAGAGAAAAAGCTTGAGCGAGAAGCACCACATATTTTCAATCTTGTTAAAAAAGCAGATATATCACTACAAAAAGCAAATTTGACGAATCATAAGGCTAAGGTTGTGCTTTGCCTTGATATCTCTGGCTCAATGAGTGCGCTCTATACTTTAGGTAAAATTCAGCGGTTTGCTGAAAAAATTCTAGCTTTAGGATGTCGTTTTGATGATAACGCTTCCATTGATATATTTCTATTCGGAGCTAAAGCCTATAACGCAGGTGAAATGACTATTGAAAATTTTAAAACCTTTATTCCAAATCTCTTGAAAGAGTATCCACTAGAAGGTGATACTTACTATGGTAAAGCTATAGATATGATTAGAAAATTCTATTTTCCAATCTCTAAAAAAGGTAACCAAAAAAGTGCTAATCCAGTTTATATCATGTTTGTGACGGATGGAGCAACCTCTGATGAGTCACAAACAGAACAATATCTTAAAGAGTCTTCGTATGAGCCTATTTTTTGGCAATTTATGGCAATTGGCAAGTCACGCAAGGATGTTAAAGGTAAAGGTATTTTAGGTTGGCTAGCTAAAGCAAAGACCAGTGATTTTACTTTTCTAGAGCGGCTTGACGAAATGAGCGATCGCTATCTTGATAATTCAGATTTTTTCAGTTTAGAAGACCCAGAAAGTATACCAGATCAAGAGCTTTATGATTTACTGATGACTGAATATCCAAACTGGGTCAAATTGGCTAAAACGAAGAATCTATTGCAATAAAAAATCAATGTCTCTCTACGATCGCCTGGATTTAACTAGACCCAATCGCAAGCTCAAAGTCCCGATTTGGGAACGCATAGATTTGACTAGACCCCCTAAACTCCGTTGTCAGGGATGTAGTTCACGCATTCAGCCTCAGTGGGAGTTTTGCCCTTGCTGTGGAAAAATTCTTATAGAGAGAAATAGCGAGTTTCGCCGTTGCATCTGGGTAGACGTTTCGGGAATGGATATCGAAGAGGAAAATACCGAAGCAATCAATAGTATTCTCAGCGATGCCTTTTCTAAGCTCTACGGTGCTTTTAGAAGCGTTGAAGTATTTTTGACATCAGATCCACCTGAACCCAAGGAATGGGGAGACAACTTTACTCACGTTTATATATTTGCTGATAAGCAGCCAGTTGACTATTTAGGAGTAGCTACTTTTAAATTAGGAATGGTTACAAACCGTGCTATCATCCGCATTGATCAAGTATTATATGCGTCTTACAATGCCAGTCTTCATGTTAATCAATTGTCTAACTTAATTGCCAATACGATTGCCCATGAGATTGGACATACATTAGGGCTGGATCACTCTGCGCTACCAACAGATGTAATGCATGATGGACTTGATCATATCATTCATAGCTCAATGCCTCCATCATTTCACGCATCGCAAATCAACTCGATGAATAATGCAATTCGCAGAGAAGCAGGATTGAGATAATTCGTAATTTCGTAATTAGTTAAAATAAACTATTTTTTAATTAAAGACTGGAGCGATCGCAAATCATAATTTAAGATTTTTCCAGTACTAGAAAGTTGATATCCGGCGAAGAATAAAGCAGATGATGCCAAAACAATTAAAAGATTGACTGACGCGAATACATTACCAGTAAAAGCGATGACTACAATTCCTAACGCCATCAAAATCCATCCTAAGTTAGGGTTTATTCGCTGTTGACAAAGGACGAAAATACCAGATATACATAGCAATAAACCAGGAATACCAAAAAATATCCCAACTCGAATATTTGCGGTTAAAATTATCATACCTGCAACCATCAAAGCAAAGCCTACAAATTTGGTTGTCTGAGTTACCGAAGTTTGTCTGTTTTGCGGAGGAATTCGAGCCTGCATTGTTGTGGTATTTGCAGAAGAGATAGGATTTTGCTGATATTGTATCTGATCTTGGAATATAAATGTGACTTTTTCTTCTTGACCAAGGTCTATTCTATCTCCTAAATTTATTTGATAGGGTGTTCTAGGTTTTAATCTAATGTTATTTACAAATGTCCCATTAGAACTTCCTAAGTCTTCAATAAAATAATTATTTATGTGCTTCTGAATCTGTGCATGGATGCGAGAAACTACATCTGCATCTGGCAAGTTGGAAACATCAATATCTGGTGGAATTTGGTCGTTGGGTTTACCGATATGAAACACCGCAATATTTGGTGGTAATTCAAAAGCAGTGTTGCTTTGGACATGAAAAAGCTCTAAATTCAGCCCTATAGCATTGGATGTACTTAAATTTTGCATAGTTTTTAGTCAATAATTTTTCTAGACTTTTGACTCTTGCAAAGTAGTAGGTAATTTAAATCCGTTATAGTTTACCGATTTTCCTATCTGATGTAAAGGAATCTCAATCAAAAACTCGCTTCCTTTGCCCAATTCTGATTCACACCGCAGGATTCCAGAGTGTTTCTGCACCACAATCTGATAGCTAATTGATAAGCCCAATCCTGTTCCTTGTCCCACAGGTTTAGTAGTAAAAAATGGATCAAATAGTTTCTTTTTAACTTCTTGGGTCATACCTGGCCCATTATCTGCAATTCTTACTACTACTCGGTTATTACTAACAAGTTTAGTACTAATTATAATCTTACTAGGATTGCTCTCAATATCTTGCTGAGAACTTTGAATATTACACATATCAAGGGCATCAATCGCATTATTAATCACGTTCATAAATACTTGATTTAACTGTCCTGCATAACACTCTACTAGAGGTAGCTGGCCATACTCCTTAATGATTTCAATTTTGGGATGCTCTGGCTTGGCTTTCAATCGATTCTGTAAAATCAGCAGTGTACTATCAATACCTTCGTGAATATCAACCTCTTTCATGTCTGCTTCATCTAAATGGGAGAAGGTACGTAAAGATAAGACAATTTGCTGAATTCGTTTAGATCCCATTTTCATCGAAGACAAGATTTTGGGTAGGTCATCTAGCATAAATTCTAAATCAATATCCTCTACCTTTTCCTGAATCTTTTGTCCAGAATTTGGAAACTCTTCTTGATAGAGACTTAGTAGTTCTAGCAATTTTTGAGTGTATTCACTGGCATAGGTAATATTGCCAGAAATAAAGTTAACTGGGTTATTAATTTCGTGTGCAACCCCTGCCACAAGCTGACCCAGACTAGACATTTTCTCAGTTTGAATCAATTGAGCTTGAGTGCTTTGGAGTTCTTGTAAGGCTTTCTGAAGTTCTGATTCTGCCTGTTTGCGTTCAGAAATTTCCAACTCTAGGCGTTGGTTCATTTGGGTTAATTCAGTGTTCTTAATTAGGGTTTCACGAGATTCAGCTAGCTTCAGTGACATATAGTTAAATGACTTAGCAAGGTCTTCTACTTCATCCCCTGTCTGAATATCTAAACGATAATCTAGGTTTCCATCTGCAATTTCTGCTGTTCCTGCTTGTAATTTATGCAAAGATTTAATTGTTGGACGCCAAATAACTATAAATTTCCCAACAAATAAAATTATAATTACTTGCACAACTACAAAAGAAATAATTCTCTGCATTTGATATAGGTTTTCCAATTCATCTTCAACTAAGAGATTCTGCTGATTAGCACGCTCAATTAGCTGGCTGAGGAACAATTCAATGTCTCTATCAAAGGAATTAATGGCTCTAAAATACTGCTGAGAATCTGCTAAAGAAGTGTCGCTAGAATTCCAGTGGATTAGTTGAGTTGACAGCTGGCTGAGAAACTGGTGACGACGGCGAATGACTGAGATTTCTTTGGCATCTGGCATCAAGCGTTCTAACTTGTCAAGAGAGTCAAGAAACTTTTTTGAAGATTGAATCATTTCTATATTTTGACTTTTAAGTAGAACAATATCCTTGAGTTCAATAATTTCAGACTTCAAGGCATTTTCCGCAGTCAAAGCGACTTTGATAGTTTCGGTAGTTTGATTGCTTTTCTCACGAATAGTCTGCTTTATTTGTTGAACAGCTACAGTATTGCCAACGAGAATAGCTATTATCAGTCCGACAGACACAACTGAACCTGTAAAAAACTTTGTGGAGATTTTCATTTTGTCGGAACAGAAATTAAGTTGAGATATTTTCGGAGTTGCTCGATAGGAGTGTAGTCTGAAGGAGTCACAAGGGTGTATCCGGCTGACTCAGTTCCGATAATATCCTGAAGTCCTTCTGGGCTACTAATAAAAGCCTGCTTTAGTCGTTTGATTAACTCAGGTGAGAGTTTTTTGGACACTACTATTGGAGAATTTGGTATGGGAGCAGATTCCCACAGAATTCTGGAGTTTTGAGGTGTTAGCTTACCAGTTTTTTGCCGCTTCAAGTAGGAGGAAATATTAGTTGCTGCGGCATCAACAATGCCATCTTCTAATGCAGCCATACTATTGCTATGGCTACCAGCATAGAGGACTTGAGCAAAATTTCGATTATCATCAATTCCTAGTTTTTTGAACGTTGCCAGCGGCATCAAATACCCAGAGGTTGATAATTTATCTACAAAGGCAATACGTTTACCTTTGAGGTCTTTTAAGGTTTTGATGCGACTGTCTTGTTTGACAATGATACACGCCCGATACCAGGGTTGTCCCGTATGTTTATCAATGGGAGCAACCAACGGCTCTACTTTAGCACCCCGATCTACTGCCTCCAAATAGCTCATAGGCCCTAAATAAGCCATGTCCAGCTTATCCTGCAATAACCAGTCAATGATTTGCTGATAATCCTGAGCAATCTGGAAATCTACTGAACTGGCGATCGCATTTTGTACTTTCTGGATCTCTAGTTTTTTGTGTCTCCCTTGTCCCCCGATTGTCTTTGATTGCGACTCAGTATCAACCCTTCGTCCAAGGGATTGCTCTAAGTATTCTTTTAGGGGTTTAATCATCCCTTCTTGCTCTGTCCGGCTTTGCGTAGGTAGCACCCCAATTTTTAAAGCTGGTAACTTTTGTTTACTTGAGACACTATCTACAACAGACTGATTTTTTTCTGATACTTTTCCAGTACAGCCTACACTCAGTAGTGCCATAATTATCGCTACAATTAGAACTCTACTTTGACTAGATAAGCGATATCTACCAAAGAGCCACGGTGCTACTAAATATTTGCTCATAAAATTCAAATTATAGATAGCTAAAAAATTCTAGGACTGTCGTGGCATTTTTAAACGCAGAGTATTTTAAAGCCGAGCAAAGCTAAGACTTTAAATTGGGATTTGAATGCAGAATTCTGTGCCTTTTCCTAGTTCTGATAGACAATTCAAAATTCCACCATGTTTTTCTACTATAATTTGGTAGCTAATTGACAGTCCAAGTCCTGTCCCTTTACCTACGGGTTTTGTAGTAAAAAATGGATCAAATAATCGCTTTCTAACGTCTTCCGCTATTCCTAATCCGTTGTCGGCAATTCGGATGACAACAAATTTACTCTCTAAAATTTCAGTCCGAATGAGAATTTGCGGTTTATCAGTTATTTTTTTGCTGACTCTTGACTCTTCTAAAGCATCGATCGCATTAGTCAAAATATTCATAAATACTTGATTAAGCTGCCCAGCATAGCAATCAACTAAGGGCAAATCAGCATATTCTTTAATGATAGATATATCCAACCCAATTCCATTATCTTTCCAGCGGTGATGCAAAATTAATAGTGTATTTTCAATTCCTTCATGAATGTTAACTAGTTTTTTATCCGCCTCATCATGACGAGAAAAGTTTCGCAGTCCCAAAACAATTTCACGGATGCGATTAGTACCCATGTTCATCGAAGATAGGAGTTGGGAAAGGTCACTAGTAATGAATTCTAAATCAATTTTTTCAGTGTAATCTTCAATTTCTGCTTGAGGCTGAGGATAGTGTTGCTGATAAAGGTGCAAGAGATTTAACATCTCTTGAAAGTATTCGTTAGCATAGGTTAAGTTGCCATGAATAAAATTAACTGGATTGTTAATTTCATGGGCAACTCCAGCTACTAATTGTCCCAAGCTAGACATTTTTTCATTCTGGATCAGTTGAGATTGAGTTTGCTGCAATTTATGCAAGGTTTCGGTAAGTTTTTCGGCTTGAGTTTGAGCTATTAAAGTAGCAGAGCGACTTTGGGTATAAAGTTGTGCATGATCGATGGCGATCGCTAGTTGATCGCAAACAGCTTGTAGCAAGTTAATTTCACTGTTAGTCCAAATGCGATCGCCACTACAATGACTGCACACAATTGCCCCAATTTCTCCAGAATTACTCTTAACTGGTAGCATTAGTTGAGATGTGATACCAAATTCAGTTAAAAGTTCTTGAATATCATGATCGAGATGTGATTTGCTAGTAATATTGTCGATGCAACTTAGTTCTTGAGATAGAAGAATTTGGGTCAAAAAATTGCTCTTTTGGAGGGGAATACTACCTAACATGGTGGGCAAGTTAGGGTTTCGTGCTTCATAGGTAATAGTCAGGCTTGCTTGTGATGGGTGCGGTAAATAAGAAAGAAAGTAGCAACGGTCAATTTGTAATAAGCTGCGAATTTCATTAACAGCAGTTTCTAGGATCATATTTAAGTCAAGAGAACTGCGGATTTGACTAGCTAGACGCAGCAATAAGGCTTCCCGACGGCTGAAGAGTTCTTCTCGTGCCCAGATTCGGTCAATAGCCACAGCAATATTATTCGCAATCCAATTTAATAGGTTATGAGTTGGTTCGGTAAATAATTGCTTACTAAATAAAGCTATGATGCCAATTATTTGCTGCTCTACTATCAAGGGATAAGCAGAAAATCGAGAAATTGAGAATGTAGAATCGATAAGTTTGTCTGAATGATTAATTGATAATTCTTCGTTAAAAATAGCTTGATGGTTTTGAATCATTAATCCCATAATATTATTGACTAAAACCATGTGATCGGGGAAATCTTGGGTATCACTCAAAGCACTACAAGTAATATCTGTGCAATGAACACCAGCTTGCAATTGTAGCTGGTTTGTCTGTCGTTCAAATGTCCAGATACAAACAAAGCCGATATCAAGATATTGGGAAATAGTATTTGTACAGTTTTGCAAAATTTCTGAAAGTGTACCACTTTGAGATAAGGCTAAACTCACTTCTGCACTCAAAACTGACAAGCGCGATCGCTCCAATAAAGCTAACTCTGAAAGCTTACGCTGTGTAATATCTGTACGAATTGATACGTATTGATAGGGCTTTCCATCTTGGTTCAACATTGGGGCGATCAGAGTATCCACCCAATAAAAAGTGCCATCCTTAGCTTTATTTTGAATTTCTCCTTTCCAGATTTTTCCTTGGGTAATAGTTTTCCACAAAATTGTAAAAAATTCTTTTGTGTGGTGTCCAGAATTGATAATCCGATGGTCTTGCCCTAGAAGTTCTTCTAGAGAATATTTAGAAACCTCACAAAATAGTTCGTTAACATAGGTTATTCTCCCAGTTCTATCAGTAATAGCTACTAGTGAATGGGCATTTAAGGCAAATCTAAAAGCTTCTAATTCTTGGACAGATTTTTCTAGCGCGATCTCGTTCTGTTTATTAAGAGTGATGTCACGTGCTACTGCATAAATCAACTTTTCTTCAGTAAAACTAGTTGCATTCCATGAGAGCCATTTATAAGAACCATCTCGACAAAGATAGCGGTTTTCAAAGCTGATTGCATCTACAGATTGTATAATTTTTTGGGCTACGACAATTGTGGCTTCACGGTCTTCAGGGTGAACAAATTCGATAAAGGGTTTAGCAACGAGTTCCTGAGTTGACCAACCTAATGTTTTTGTCCATACTGGATTTAAATATTTAAAATAACCTTCAAAATTAGCAATACACAATAAATCTATAGAAAGTGAGAAAAATCGAGAGTATTTTTCTTCAGATTTTTGTAACTCAGATTTAGCTAGTTTCATCAGTTTGTTAGGTGTAAAGCTTTTTTTGAGAAAGGTTAAATAAGTTAATACGTTTATCGTGAAAATTGAGTAACCCTTGCAATAGGGTGTTTTAAGCTAGGAATTGCCTCATGTCAGTTCTGAGGAAGACTGTTTAGCTTACGAATAAAAACGTATTTAATACCAATTTAATGTGAAGTTGCACATATTTCGATCCCCCTAAATCCCCCTTAAAAAGGGGGACTTTGATAGATGTTTTTCCAGTTCCCCCCTTAAAAAGGGGGGCTAGGGGGGATCTAATTCTATGCAGCTTCATACAAAATTGGTATAACTTGATGTAGAGGCAAAAAGTATCTACTAGTTTGTACTGAGTAAACTAGCTAGCTGTTGACTTCATTATCTACTAAATAAAGGATTCCCAAAAAATCTATAAAGTAAACACTTCTTATCTTAAATTTAAGATAAGAAGTGTTACTTAAACTGAATTAAACCTTATCTACCTTGAGAACCGTACTTTTGTAGGTTGGGTACAGCGATAGCGTAACCCAACATAAAATTTGGTGGTAATGTTGGGTTGCGTTTCACTCCACCCAATCTACATAAATATATCTTTTAAAAAACTTTAGGTTTCAACATAGATGAGGTTTAGCTAGGACTTTTATCTGCCATTGTCCTTAAACAAGGAAGTAATCATTTAAGAAACGTAACAATTATTAAGGTTTTTGTATTCCCTCATATATAAACTTAATGTTTCAACCCTCGCTCATCTGAAAATTTACCATTTCATAAATATCACTGAATGAAATTTGGAAATTTATAGAAGCTAGTGTTAACAATGAATCGGGAGATTCATATTCAGTTAATACCCATTTCCCATCCGAGTTTTTAGCAAATTGCTCGACGTAAAACTTGTATTGATCAATCAGAATATATTCTTTAAATTCAGGAATTGAACGATAACAACGAAACTTATCTGATTCGTCATAACTTCTGGTTGATTTTGATAAAACCTCAATAATTATTAAGGGATTTGTAACAGTGGTCGTGCTGTCATTCTCATACATTGGTTCTCCCGCGATCGCCATCACATCTGGATATGTGTATCTTCTGTAGCCCGGTATCCACAAGCGCACATCACTAGTAAATAAGTTATAATTTTGCCCTCTTAAAGCAAATTTTAAATGAGCAACTAAATTAACGATGATATGGTTATGATTAGTTGTACCTCCTGCCATTGGCACTATTTCTCCATCTAAGTATTCACTTTTGTATTCGGCTGTTTCTTCCAGTGCTAAATATTCTTCACGAGTGTAGTAGCGTTTTTCTGCCTGTGTTCGCATAAAAACCTCCATAAACGAAAATAGATAAATACAATTTATTGCGGCTTATCAGTCAATAATCTTAATTGCTATAGCAATCCGATTTGATTTCTGAATCACTCGTAGAGGTAAGGGACTGGGGATTAGGGACTGGGGACTGGGAAGAAGGAATAAAGGTGTACTGAGTTTTGTTCAAAAATCAAATATGAGTCCTATAGTTCCTGCCTTCTTCACGCAATACTCCCGCGCTTTCTGGCTTCTTTGTAAGAAGTTCCCACATTTTTTAAACCAGCTTTAATCATTTGTTGTTCGAGAAGGGCAAAGAAACGCGCTCTGTCGCCACCTTTTACCACTGCTTGATTATGGGCTTCTGCGATCGCTACAGGATAGCCATATCCTTTTTGAACTTGTGCTAACATCAGTCCCAGTGCTTGGTCTAACATGGTTGCATTCTGGGCTACCCATGCCGGAACTTCGATTCGGGCGATTTCAGTACCAACGTGGACGTAGCAAAAGTAAATGGTTTGATCGCCGTAAAGTTCGAGAATGGGGGAATTACTCCGCCACAGGGTACTGCGTTGTCCTGGTTTGAGTCGGGTTGCCCAAACTGAAGTATCTCGCAATTGTTCAAAAATTTTACAAGGTACTTTTTCTAGCTGATTTGGGCAATGACTTTTACAGTCTGGCACTGGATGGGGACAAGCCAACAGGCGTAAAAAGTTCATTGTTTCGATGCTGCGAGAGGCGCTAAGATAACCCATCAACGGAATTTTAGCATCACGCATCTGCTGCCAAGCTTCCAGAATCGGGGGTAAAATGCGATCGCGTGCATCCATTGGCAACTGTTCTAAAAACCAGTAAATTAGCGAACCATCTACCATCGCCAGCGCTGGCGTTTCCCCTTGCGCTGCACCACACGCAAGTTCTGCTAACACCGTTGTTTCTGAAGCAGTGCGGCGAAAACTCATCCATTCCTCGGTTCTAATTCCCCACTGCCGAGACATATATAAATCTTCTGGGCGGTAAAATACTTCTGGCAAACTATCGAGTAGCGGATGGCGATTTTGTCCGTAATGCAAGACAACTCTGCCGATATTTAGGAGATAACAGTAAGCAATTTCGTGATGATTAGGGGCAATTTGCGAACCATCGGTAGCGATGACAGTATGAACTTTTGGAGGAACTGGGATATCAATGCAGGTTTCTAGCGGTTCAATTGGGGTAGCATTAGCGAAGAGAATGCGATCGCGCCATTTTTCCTGGCGATCGATTAAATCTTGTTGAGACTCGTAAGCATTTTTTAAATGTTGTTGCGCCAACTCTAAACGCTGGCGACTAGCAGCAGCTTCTAATGTTAGATGCTGACTTAAACCCTGCATTTGTCGCGCTAGTTTTGTTAGATCAAGCATAAAAGTAAGTGCTAAGTTAGGAATTAGGAGTTAGGAGTTAGGAGTTTTCCTAATTACTTATTATTTACCTACATCTTTTAAATATGTCACTTTGCTGCAATTATCCCAGTAAATTAAAATAATTTGTAATTGGTAATAACACTCTAATACTCGCTACAGTTCTTGCAGAAGGCAGGAGAAAGAAAATATTTTTTTGCCCTATGTGACAGGGTTTAGAGCAAATAAATTTATTTATGGTGATTCCTCCTGCCCATTGGTGTCAACTTAACGCAAAAACTATGTCCCGCAAGGAACTGAAGTTTCAAGAATCATAGCGAAAGTCATCTTCAGATGACTAGATATCCCCAAAAATATTCAGTCTACTTCAGTAGACTTTAGCTATGAGCCAGAGAATTCATTCTCTGGCGGGTTATGAAGCCCGCAGCGAAGCTATTTCTAGCTTAAGTTGACACCAATGCCTCCTACCTCCTGCCTTCTGACTCCTTAATTAAAGCCAAGCTGAGAATGATCTTTGGCACACTGAGCAAGTGACAACACATATCTACGCAGACCATTTTTTACAGATTCCATCTGATCTT
>NZ_JAWJTF010000369.1:0-1838 GCF_048836525.1 Nostoc sp. CALU 546 | reverse complement strand
TTACTTACTATCAGTAGCGGCCCTGATTGAGGGACATTTTCCGTACCATAAATCCGGCCCCGAAAGTAAGCGTGAAGCATGGGGCTGACGACTGACCATTTAAAGGCGTGGTAAAGTGCCAGACTGATAAACGGTTCGCGGTTTTTGTCCACAGAAGATAATGCAAATCAAACTGAATTTAGCATAAGCGATCGCAACGTCCAGATCAAACGCAAAAAAGCTATAGATATGAATTGCTTCACCCATTGGGGAAAACTAAATCTAGAAATCTTTGCAGCAGACTTTTTTAACGTGAGTGTCCGGGCGCTTGAGCGTTACCTACAACAAGGGCGAATCAGCGTTAAGTACGAGAAAGAGAAAACTCGCGCGATTGCCAACCTTGATTAAACCGAACCGAAGTGGAGGGACTTTTAGGGTGTAATCCAAGGGTGAAGAAGGGGGAAGTAGACGCAGATAAAATTTCTTTTTAGTGCAGAGTACGTACATACTATGCACTAAAAGAATTGCAAATACTGACCCTGGCACGATGAAACCCTTATTTTATCGTTGAGTAATGACTCGATGATTGAATCAAGACTCAACACAAAATATTCCAAAACTTGCAAAATTTTTTATGGAGGACTAATAACTCACACTTAATAGTACCACCATTCATCATTGTAGTTGCCGTTGTAGTTGTGGGAACATTCCATACAACCTCCCTTAATAGATTGCATTTCATCATTAGCTAGTTCATGGAGAAAGCTTTCAGAATTATGCAGTAAATTATCAGATATAAGAAACAGTTCATCGATTTTGCTGTTAGTCATTAAAGTAATCCTTATTGCAAATTAATTGTCATTCAAAATGGGCAGAAAGTCATTGTAATTTGCTTCTACCTTAATTAAGGGCTATTCAGCCCCGACTTTAGCAATAGCAAGTCGGGGATAGTCGCAATGTTGTTCTAATTAATTTCCCAGTTGATTAGTTATGCTAGTCAACTATGAACGAACTCTTAGTAATACCATACCCATTCGCAGTACTCTACCCAGTACCCTCCTATAATAGATTGCATTTCTTCATCAGCTATATCATTGAAAAAGCTTGCCGAATTAGAATTTTGCAATGAATTATGAGATACAAGACACATCTCATCGATTTTGATGTTAGCCATTAAATTACTCCTTAATGCAAATGAATTGTTATTCAAACAGGGCAAAAAATCAGACTCTTTTGAATCCCTTTTAACTCGGAATTTATAGTGTGCTTGACAAAGCACCGAATCACTGAGGAGCCGTGTGAATTTAACGTTTCATGCACGGTTTTATAGCCGAGTCAAGAGGGTGATTTCCTTGCTTAGGCATCCAGATAACTGAGTTACAGCCTTAACTTGTCACCAATCGTGAGTGGATGGAAAGAAGCTGCTCGGTAAACTAATTCAACCTACTAGAAAAAACTCAAGGTTGGAGTCTGCCGAGCAATTTCACCTTAGTTTCCCTCAAAGGTAAATTGAGGGATCAATCATTGAACAATTTTTATGAGGCTGCTTATAGATAAGCGTTTCAGCTTTTGCATGGCGGCTGGTGATAGTTTTGCTGACTCTGTTAGCGAATTCATGTAAACCGCAATTTCTGGTGTCAGCGACTACGACATTTCAAAGCTTTGAGGATAGCGATCGCCGCCAACAAAGTCTTTACTACCTTCCGAACCCTTCGTCCTCGTAAAGGAAGCCGGAAAGTTCAATTGGATAGCGGCGACCACTTCGGTTAGTTCCACCATTTCCACCATTTCTATTCGGTCCACCCTTTACACCCTTTCCCCCATTTCCACCATTTACACCATTTCCCTCATTTCCACCA
>NZ_JAWJTF010000036.1:0-77949 GCF_048836525.1 Nostoc sp. CALU 546 | reverse complement strand
ATGATCACTTAAACAATCCAGAACTTCGTCAAGGGTTTCTGAATCAGTTAGTGCAAGCTGTTTTGGTAAAGTCGTCAATGGTCATTATTTGGGTGGATGTACATTCTTGATAATTTCAGTTTTTGAACCTCTTTTATTGAATATAAGTTTTAATTATAAAATAGGTATTATTTAGAACTAACTTCTACTGAGTGTCTACTTAGCGATCGCTCTTTAGCAAAACTTTGCGATTTACTGAATATGCAGCTTCATCTGGATTTTTCAGCTAGCTATGAGCGCTGTATGTAGTATCAGACATTGCTCACAGGAGGTGAAGGAAGATTTGGCAAGCAAGCATCGACTCTGTAACACTAAAACAGACTATGAACGCAATTACACTGCACCAAAGCAAACGGTAATCGGCACAAGCCATTGAGACAAATTCCTGTGAGTAAACGCTCCTACACTCAGCAGTCATGTAGCCAAGCAGCTTTATTGGTCGAAATGCTCTGCTCTTACCTGACTCAGAAAAATCCTTACCTGATCAGATTATTCTTTATCCGACTGCCGTTGCAGCAGGAAAGCGGTGCATGAAATCCCAAGCAAACAGTAAGCCTAAAATTTTGGTTGTCGATGATGAACCAGACAACCTTGACTTGCTTTACCGTACTTTCTATCGCGACTATAAGGTGCTGAGGGCAAACTCTGGTCCTGCGGCCCTTGATCTGCTGGCTCAAGAGGGAGAGGTCGCGGTGATCATCTCCGATCAGCGGATGCCGATGATGAGCGGTACAGAATTTTTGAGCCTGACAGCAACTCAATATCCAGATATTATCCGGATTATTTTAACTGGCTACACCGATGTCGAAGACCTGGTGGAAGCAATCAACGCTGGTAAGGTATTTAAATATGTCACCAAACCGTGGGAAGCCGAGGAACTTAAAGGGGTGGTACGCCAAGCTTTGGATACCCACAATGTTCTCAAAGCTAGAACTCGCGAACTTACCCGCACACTCCGTCAAGAATCGTTACTGAATACGGTTACAAATACGATTCGCAGTGCTTTAGACTACAGACAAATTTTGCAAGCCATTGTCGATACAGTGGGTCATATGTTGGAGGTGGATGTCTGTCTGTTGCGTCCCTTTCAAGATGAGCAGTTGGCGGATAAAGGATTCATTTATCAGAAGGCTCTCTCTCAAGCAGCTCTTGAGCAGGGGAGTGGGGGAGCAGAGGAGCAGGGGAGCAGAGGGGAAGTTTCAGTAAATCTTTCTCCTCTGCCTCTTTTGGCTCAGACAGTGTGGGAAACCCGCGAAGTCCAGGTGATTCATGATGTAATCGATGATGAGCGGATTCATGGTGATACTCCTGAACTGCGTGAGCGTGGGCAAGCTTTTGCTGCTGCTGACATTTGTTCTAGTTTAGTTGTGCCATTGATCTGCCAACAAGAACTAATGGCAGTGCTAGCACTGCACCAGTGTTCTCTACCTCGCTTTTGGGGGGATGATGAGGTGCAGTTAGTGTTGATGGTAGCGGATCAAGCAGCTTTAGCTTTGTCTCAAGCTTATGCTTACGAACAAGTACGTGCCCTTGCCAAGCGAGAAGCTCTAATTAATACGATTACTAGCGCGATTCGCTCTAGCTTAGATCCCCAAGATATCTTTGCGGCGATCACTCAGCAATTGGGACAAGCTTTACAAGTCGATGGCTGTGTCCTGTCTTTGTGGACAGAGGAAGATGAGTTTGTCGAGTGTGTGGGCTTGTATGACAGTTTTCAACATCCAGAAAATTTGCGTAGGTACAACCCGTCGCAGGTATCGCCAGTCCCAGACAATAATTCAAATAGTAATAATCACCTCTCAACCCAGAGATTACCTTATTCTCAAGCATCTATACAGGAGAATCCCATCCTCCAACAAATGCTACAGACACATGAACCTGTGGTAATTGGTAACGTTAGCCATTCTCCCTCAGATATACGGGGTTTTGATTTGCCTTTAAAAATGCCAGCGCGATCGCTAATGTTCGTGCCATTATTGGCTGATGGGAAATGTATCGGTAGTATTACCTTGCATGAAGGTAAAAAAGTCCGCCAATGGCTGCCATCTGATATCGATTTAGCGAAAGCAGTAGCAGCTCAAGCAGCGATCGCTGTGCAACAATCACACTTATATCAAAAGACTCGCCAACAAGCTGAACGCTTACTGGAATTAGATAAACAAAAAACCGAATTTTTCCAAAATATCTCCCATGAATTTCGCACACCCATCACCTTGATTCAAGGGCCTTTAGAGTCAGCGGTGGCGGCTGGTGAGGGATTATCTTACTCTCAAAGTGCGATCGCCCTGCGTAACTCTCGCCGCTTGCTGCGACTGGTAAATCAACTCCTCGATTTACAACGCTTGGATGCGGGAAGAATGCAACCTAGTTTCCATCCCTGCGATTTAGTTGAATTTGTCAGCCAAATTGTGGAATCTTTTCGTCCCTACTGTGAGAAAAAGAGACTACATCTCGTCACCCAGCTAGATGAATGTTCTACGGTGTACTTGGACATGGAAAAATTTGACAAGGTGGTTTATAACCTTCTGTCAAATGCCATGAAGTTTACCCCTGAAGGTGGCACGATCAGTGTCAGACTAAAATCTGAACATAATCGTTGCATCTTGAAAGTCCAAGATACTGGAATCGGCATTGTTCAAGAACAAATTCCCCATCTATTTGAGCGCTTCCGCCAAGCTGAAGGTTCAGCAAACCGATCCTATGAAGGCAGTGGTTTGGGTTTAGCCTTAGTTAAAGAATTGGTAGAATTACATGGTGGTCAAGTCACCGTAGAATCAGTTTACGGCGAAGGCACTACCTTTAGTTTATGGCTTGTGACTGGAAATGCTCACTTACCCGCACAGCAAGTACTAGAAACATCAACAGAACTGAATACGAGTCGTGCTAGCGTAGAATTGGCTGATTTAGAACTGGTAGAGTCAACAACAGACCATATTGAAGATATTACAAGAAACTTTGCCCCAAGTATTGATACTCAAGACTCCGCACTTAAGACTCAGCACTCAATCTTAGTTGTAGATGACAACCCGGATTTGCGAACCTATGTATCTGAGATTTTCCGCCGCAATGGCTATCATGTACAGACGGCTCGTAACGGTCATGAAGGGCACAGTAGAGCTAAGGAAATTATACCCAGCTTGATTGTGACTGATTTAATGATGCCCTTGGTCAGCGGACTTGAGATGATTCAGATGATCCGCAATGAGGAGAAGTTAAAAGGAATACCAATCATTCTGCTGACAGCGAAAATAGATGAGGAAACTCGCATTGAAGGTACAGAACATGGTGCGGACGCTTATTTAGCAAAACCATTCAATGATCGGGAACTATTGGCGGAAGTTCGCAATCTTTTAGCGTTGAAAGAAAATGAACGACGAATCGTGGAGTTAAATACTTATCTAACAGAATCGGTGCTAAAACGCTTTTTACCAGCTGTATTGGTGCAAAAAGCCGCAACCGGAGATTTAACGTTAGATTTACGCCCAGAACCACGCTTAATTACAGTTCTGTTTAGTGACATTGTGGGTTTTACACAGCTAGCAAATACTCTCAGATCCCGGCGAGTAGCAGAGTTACTAAATGAATATTTAGAAGCCATGACCAAGGTTGTTTTTAGTAATGGCGGCACTGTAGATAAATTTATGGGAGACGCTATCTTAGCTTTATACGGAGCGCCAGAAGAACTAACCCCTAATGAACAGGTACGTCGTGCTATTAATACAGCCAGAGCAATGCACCGTTCACTCGCGGAATTGAACCAACGCTGGCAAGATCAAGGTGTATTCGATGGCCACAAACTTACTAGCGTTCAGTTCAGGTGCGGTATCCACCAAGGTACTGCTGTTGTGGGGATGTTTGGTAGTGCTGAACGTGCCGATTATACTGCTATTGGCCCAAGTGTGAATATTGCTGCTAGGTTACAAGCTGCCGCTGTTCCCGGTACAATCCTGGTTTCTGCTGCTGTGGCAGATTATTTACAGGAAGGAGAAATTACTAAAGGTAGTCCGCTAGAACTGAAAGGAGTAGATGAAACAGTTTTGACTTTCGCTGTTACACCAGAGGTAATGGTTAATCGCTAAAATTTAGACTGGTATTTGAAAGCATTATCAATCAATGAGTAAGAGTGCCTAATCATATCCAGTTTCTATAATATGACACCATCGGTTGCAGACAAAACTCCAATTCCAGCTAAAGTCTGGAGGCGACACACCGATCCACCAAGTTTGTGGATTTCTGTTGTTATCGGTTCAGTCTCTCTGCATTTGCTGGCGTTCTGGCTGATGCGCTCATCGAATGCAGTTAGTCTGTGGTTTCCCCAGCAAAGTCAATCTGCTGTTCCCATTGAATTGATAGACATTGCTCCCGAAACAAAGTCAATAATCAAATCAACATCAACACCCAAAACAGTTTCGCCAAAGCCAGTATCCTCAGCTAAAAAGTCTGTACCAGCACGTTCACCACAAACAACACGAACTGCGCCCAGAAATCAAGATTTTGGCGCAATAAATTCTGCTGATAATCTACAGCGAAAGAGCCGAATTGCAGACTCTCGAGATGATAGCCAACCCTTTAGACAACAAACAGTTCCAACACCAACACCAACACCAACACCAACACCGACACCGACACCGAAAATTCCAGTCGGTAATCTACCTTGGAATCGTCGTCAAGACATCAAACTGGGAAAGGGAACACCACTACCACCAGGTATTCCAGCAAATCCACCAGTTTCGGAACCTGAAAACAGGGAAACTCCACCAACTCCTACAGGAGAAACTTCACCAACTCCAATTAGGGAAACTCCATCTACTCCCACAGGAGAAACTTCACCAACTCCAACTAGGGAAACTCCACCAACTCCCACAGGAAAAACTTCACCAACTCCCACAGGAGAAACTTCGCCAACTCCAACTAGGGAAACTCCAAGTACTCAAGCTCAGGGAGCATCGGTAGCAATAGTAGCTCCTTTACTCAGAGATGAAGTGAGTAATTTGATAAAAGCAGGAAGATTACGACAAGATGCTTTACCCGACGTTATCGCTTTATACAGGGGAAGCAACACAAAACAATTAGACTCAAGTTTTCTTGTCAACAATTCTGGACTTGAACCAGCACAGCTTTTGGCCAGCTTAATAATTGATAATAATGGCAACTTTCAACAGGCGGTAGTTCTAGAAATAGAACCAGCAACACTGCAAAGTGAAAAAAACACATACGAGCAAGTTCTCAGCGAAGTTTTCAAAACAGAAAACTTTATTGCTGCTCACAACAACGATCGCACAAAACCAGAATTGAGCAATCTGTATGTCAGGATTAAAATCCAACCCGCCAATTCCAACTAAATGCTTGAATTTTTGCAAAAGCTATGTTATATTCATTGAGTTGGAAATTTGCGGGCGTAGTTTAGTGGTAAAACTATAGCCTTCCAAGCTATTAATGCGGGTTCGATTCCCGCCGCCCGCTTAAAATTGGTACTAATTTAGATTTTCTAGGCGAATGCGTGGATCGGCTGCTTTAAGCAGCAAGTCGGCGATTAAATTGCCAACAATCAACAGCACTGCACCCATAACTAAGCTTGCCATTAACAAATATAAATCTTGAGCTTGTAAAGCCTGTAAAGCTAATCTCCCTAAACCAGGCCAGTTGAAGAAAAATTCGGCAATAAAAGCACCATTTAATAAACCAGCTAATTCAAAACCCAATAAGGTAATCAAAGGATTTATGGCGTTGCGGAGTGCATGAACGTAGATGACGCGGTTTTCTGGCAGACCTTTGGCACGAGCCGTTTGGATATAATCTTGACGCAGCACATCTAATAATTCGCCGCGAGTGATGCGTTGTAAACCAGCAAAACTAGTAATTGAGAGGGCGATTGTCGGTAAAATCATGTGCCAGCCGACATCTAAAATTCTGCCAAACCACGATAGTTCTGAGTGATTGATGCTAGTCATACTCCCTACTGGGAACAGCGGCGAGGTGATTTGGGCTAAAACCAGCAGTGCTAAGGCTGTGATGAAACTGGGAAAGCCTTGTCCAGCGTAACTGATTACCTGTAGAACCCGGTCTGCTAGTTTATTTTGATTAACAGCGGCAAAGATCCCTAAAGGGATGGCGATCGCCCATGTGACAATTAAAGATGCGATCGCTAATAGCAAAGTCGCTGGTACTCGTTCCCACAATAGCGACGATACTGAACGTTGATAAATAAAACTCGTGCCAAAATCTCCTTTTGTCAAGATTCGCCACAGCCACAGCCAAAATTGTTCTAGCCAAGACTTATCCAGACCAAACTGCCGCTTGATTTCCTCAATTCTTTCTGGAGATATCTTTGGATTTTGCCGTAGCGTATCTACATAATCACCGGGAGCGAGTTGAATTATGAAAAACGATAAAGCTGACGCCAACAACAAAGTTAGCAGTGCTTGCAATAGCCGCTTTACCACATAAATAAAAGTGTCGCTAGTGACTAGCCTGATGAGCCAATCCCGCCCTGTCTCCAAGGAAATTCTCGTAGATGTCATTTGTTATTTGTCCTTTGTCCTACCCTGCGGGAAGCCGCTGGCGCGTCTATGTTATTTGTCCTTCGTCCTTCGTCATTAGTCAGTTGTTTTCTACTGATTAATGACTAACGACTAATGACCAATGACTAATGACTAATATTCAATTACAGAGATAATCGGCACGTCTGGTAGGTATTTACGCCCTTCTAAATCCCGTAGCTCGATAATAAACCCAAAACCTACTAGTTCGCAGTCAATCTTCTGTACTAACTTTGCTGTGGCACTCGCAGTTCCACCTGTGGCAATCAAATCGTCCACAATTAAAACTCGGCTACCTTGGTGTAAAGCGTCTTGATGCACTTCTAGGCAATCTGTACCATACTCTAGTTCATATTCAATTGAGTGAACGGCTGCTGGTAACTTACCTTTTTTACGGACGGGGATAAAACCAGCCCCTAATTTATAAGCCAGAGGTGAACCAAAAATGAATCCCCTTGACTCCATACCAATGACATAATCCGCTGTTATTCCAGCTTCGTTGCATTTTTGTGTTAAAAAGTCAATAGTGTAACGCAATCCCTGTGGATTGCGAAGCAGCGTAGTAATATCCCGAAATAAAATTCCGGGTTTTGGGAAATCTGGGATGTCACGAACGAGAGACTTTAAATCCATAAAATGGGGAGTAGGGAGTAGGGATTAGGGAAAGTTAGGAGCGGAGCCGGAGACACTCCGCCTCCGGTGAAGAGTGAGGAGTTATTAATTCAAATTCATAGCTATGGCAGTCCCCAGTCCCCAGTCTCCAGTTTTCAGTCCCCAATTTCAGATACCTGAAAAATCGTACACTATAATGTCATACGCTGGGGGTCGAGGCTGAAGCTTCGTCCTTTATTGACGATAATTAGAATCTAAACCAAGCTAGAAAAGGGATTGCACTTACAAATGAGGTGAATTAACTGATATTTTAAAATTTTGATTTCAATATAGGGAAACCTTTGAGTAGAAAGAGCTAACTAATGTATATATCAGGTAGTCATGTTATTGCCACGAATCTAGTGTTCAAGTCTTGGCTACCGATCTTAAATTTGTTTTACCTAATCTGTTGGAACCGCACAAGGTATTTATAGAATGAATGTCTCCGCAAGTTTAACGCCGTTCAACAGTTCAACCCAAGAGTCACTGCCGATGATTCTGGACACTTTACCAGATCCTGCGATCGCTTCCAAAACCTGTCCTCGAAGAACCAGGCTACAAATTGACCTGATTTTACTGGCAATTGAAGCTTTAGAGCTTGGTGGTTCAGAAGCAATCCTGGCTTTTGCTCAAGAGTTGGATCTTAAAGGAATTGTTAAAGACAGAGTGAATTTATGGCGGATGCGTAGCTCTAACCCGCTACGAAGGGCGCACATGCGCCGTCCCTTAACTATTATGGAAGCAAAAGCTCTGGTGGTCATTGCTTGCTACATAGCACGGCGTTTAACTGTTGTCATCCGCCAGTTACTAATGATATGTGAACAAATGGAAGAAAAGCAGATTCCATTAGAACAGAATTTGCGGCTATCTAATTACTTAGAACGGTTTAGAGCGCATTTTAAAAGCCGGATGAATGCTCGGCGTTCTGGTGTCTTAGCATTAACTTCTGATGAAAAATTAGATGCGCTAGCAATCAACTTGTTAGGACAATTACTCTTTTGTACTGGTACAGCTGGAATGCAGCGGTTCTGGATTAGTCTTTTTGACGGTGAAGTGGAATGAATATTCAACGTAAGTACAGTCTACCTAATTGTACACTGCTTTTAGAAGGGTTAAGTGATGTCACCAGGGCCGCACACTTCCAGGAAATGCGCCCAGAATTATCAATATTGGTAAATGCAGAATGCTATTTATCTGGTTACAACCAACCGATAACGGGAGGGCGAGAATTTTTTGAAAGTTTGGTGAGGGCTGTTAGTGGCTATGCCCAAGAATTTTTAAGTAGCGTACCTAACCCACAAGCACATAACCAGGAATCGGAACTGGTAGAGTTTCAAAAAATTGACAGCAACCGACACAGGTTAATCATCCATTCAGAAGGCGCTCCAGAGGGGTTCGAGTCTCAGTCTAATAATTCCAAACGCCCGCCTATTGAAATAGATTTAAATACGGTGCAGTTGTTTGATTTAGTGGAAGCAGTGGATCAGTTTTTTGCTGATACCCAGACTTTACCAGAACTGTCCCTAGAGCTACAACCAGTTACCAGACGCTATGGCGGTGCTAGTCAAGCCTTAATCAAGCAAGCTGTTCCTGCTGCTGTAGGAGTTTCAAGTTTAGCAGTAGCAGCGATCGCATTTAACTTGATTCCACCTCCCCAAATACGTCCACCGCAGCCTAAGACAGATGAGCAAACTAACTCTACAACAAAGAGCATTACTCCTCCAGCATCAGCGGCTCCAACACCCATTGCGGCTGCAACACCCACACCAACACCTACAGCTAGTGCTAGTGCAAAGCCAGAAGTTAAAGATTTAGAAGCACTTTTAAATACAGTTTCGGAAATTACCGATCCATCCCAGCTGCGTGCATTGAATCGCCAAGTATATAACCAAATTCATCCAACTTGGACTAATCGCTCAGGATTGCAGCAGGATTTGATCTATCGTCTGGGTGTAGCTGCGGATGGAGCGATCGTTGGTTACAAGGCGGTGAATAAAGAGGCAAATCAAGGAGTCGGGCAAACTCCTCTGCCTAACTTACTTTATAATCCCGCTAACCGCGCTCCCATTTCTAATGAACCAATCGCCCAATTCCGAATAGTGTTTACTACACAAGGTGTGCTGCAAGTTAGTCCTTGGCGGGGATATGCTAGGACACCAGAGGTAATAGGTGCAAAAATTACTGACTCTAATATAACTAAAGGTTTAAATCAAAAACTTTATAATACAGTTCGCCAAACCTGGAGTGGTACCCCCACCTTTACGCGAGATTTGAAATATCGAGTAGCGGTCAATAAAGAGGGTGTAATCGCTGACTATGAACCATTAAACCAAGTCGCCTTTGACTATTTCCGGGAAACACCCCTTCCCAAGATGTTCAACGATATCTACGGTTCTAATGTAGCTGCTCCCAATAACAAAGAACCTCTCGCCCACTTCCAAGTAATATTCAAGCCTAGCGGTAAACTTGAAGTCACTCCTTGGCAGGGATATCAGTAATTGGGCATGGGGCATGGGGCATGGGGAAGAGAATTAAGTTCCTATTCCCTATTCCCTATTCCCTATTCCCTATTCCCTATTCCCTATAGCTTTGAGATAAGCATTGAGCTTGAATAGTTCATCAAGACTTGGTTTAAATCTGTTTACCTGTTCATTTGCCAATAACTGTCTGGCTTAGGCTAACACACCGTAATTTGTCAATCGTGCCCCACTCTGAGCAATAACATACCTGACAATTTAATTTTCTACCTATCTCTGTAAGTTTGCGATAATATGGCGCTAACCTGAGAAATTTAGATTTATGACCCAGGATTTTGCCTTTTTAAAGCGGATATACAATGCTTTTGACCCATTTCGCCCCTTACCGGCAGGAGATCCCGCTTACGTTGATTGTACAGAAGTGCGGGGGGATGGTGACATATTAGTAGAAGTAGGTAGAGAGATTTTGTATTCAGACAGAATGACCTCTCAACTGTATGCAGGTCATCGCGGTGCTGGGAAATCAACAGAATTATTGCGGCTTCAGAAATATTTAGATGAGCAAGGTTGCTTTGTTGTTTATTTTCCTGCCGATGAACAAGATATCGATCCAGAAGATGCCCAATATACTGATATTCTTTTAGCTTGTACCCGCCACTTATTAGAAACATTAAAAGATACCACTTCTCCAGCTAGTTTATTGAACTGGTTAAACGAGCGTTGGCAAGATTTAAAAGATTTGGCATTAACTGAAGTATCCTTACAAAGCTTAAGCATAGAAGGGCAAATTGCCCAATTCGCCAAATTAACAGCAAATTTGCGAACAGAACCTACTCAACGCCAAAAAATTCGTGAGCGTGTCAATCCGCATACAATTACTTTGATTGCAGCTTTAAATGAGTTTATTCAAGATGCCAAAAAACACTTACCTTCAGGATATTCTCAACTTGTATTAATTGCTGATAACTTAGATCGAATTGTACCTATACCTCAAGAAGATGGACGCAGCAATCACGACCAAATTTTTCTCGACCGTAGCGAACAACTCCAAGCTTTAGATTGCCATTTGCTTTATACAGTACCCATTTCTTTGCTGTATTCTAATCGCGCCGCAGACCTAGCTAATATTTATGGTAATACTCAGGTATTGCCGATGATTATGGTGCAAACGCCTGATAATCAACCCTATCAACGCGGTATTAATAAAGTTATAGAAATACTGCAAAAACGTGTGAGTTTGATAGACTCTAGTTTATCTGTAGTAGATATGTTTGAGCAGCGGGAAGCTTTAGAAAGACTATGCCTCATGAGTGGAGGTCATGTGCGAAATTTATTATTATTAATGAAGGAGGCAATTAAATACACTAACAGCCTACCCATTCCTACGCGGGCTTTACAACGCTCAATGAGCGAGTTGCGAAATACTTATCGAAATACAGTTTTTGCTAATGAATGGGAAGCACTGGCAACTGTGTATCATTCTAAAGAAATAGAAAACGATCCATTGTATCGAGGCTTATTATTTAATCGCTGTATTTTAGAATATCGTTATTTAAATCGAGAAGGAGAAAGTCAAGTTTGGTATGATATTCATCCTCTAATTAAAGGAATTAAAGAATTTCAAGATACTTTTAATCGGCTGTATCCATAATAAAAATAAATCACTGTGTCATTCAATATACCTTTGCCAAAATGCAACATCTTAGAAGGGTGTCGCTATAGTAACAAAGGCTACCTCCGTAGGCTATCAGGTATTACACAGCTAAGATTATGACTTTAGAACTGACTGATTGGGATAAGGATTTACCATCAGAAATAAATGAAGAATATCAAGCCTTAGTCCGCACACTGAATTTTACAGAAGGGTTTGGTTTATTATTTGTCCGTTGCTCTCCGGCAGAGGGTGTGCATTTAATTACTAAAGTAAAAGAAAATATTACTAATAAAAATATTGAAGTTATACGGCTGGAGCAAGCTGTCACTAATTTATATGAAATAATTGATTCTTTAGAAAATAAAGAAAAGATAAACATTTTATTTATCACAGGATTAGAGCATTCTTTTTATGAATATGAAGAATGCAAAAGATTAATGGGGTGGAATAGTAGAGATATTTATTCATATAGTTGGAAGAGCGTACCACCTGTTTTAATTAACCTCAACCAACAGCGAGAACGGTTGAAGGATAAATTTAATATCTGTTTTGTCTTATTGCTACCGATATTTGCAATTAAATATTTTATTCAACGTGCCCCAGATTTTTTTGATTGGCGTTCTGGATTGTTTGAATTTCCAATAGATTCAGAAACTTTAGAAAAAGAGTCATCACGTATTATTCAGGATCGAGATTATGAAAAATATCTAAACCTCACACCAGAAGAAAGAACTCAAGAAATATTAGCAATTCAAGAATTAATAGCAGAATACCACCAAACACCCGATCGTCAATATGATTTACTGATTAACCTGGGAAAATTACAGTCTGACGGGGAAAAATACTATCAAGGTTATGAAGAAGCGATCGCTTCCTATAACAAAGCAGTAGAAATTAAACCTGATGAGTACCAAGCTTGGTACAACCTGGGGTATGCGCTAGAGAAAATAGGACGCTATGAAGAAGCGATCGCATCTTATGACAGAGCGCTAGAAATTAAACCTGATGACCACCTAACTTGGTACAATCGCGGGATTGCACTAGATGATTTAGGACGCTATGAAGAAGCGATCGCATCTTATGACAGAGCGCTAGAAATTAAACCTGATGATCACCTAAATTGGTACAAACGGGGCAATGCGCTACGATATTTAGGAAGCATCGAAGAAGCGATCGCATCCTATGACCAAGCACTGAAATTTAACCTAGATAAACACGAAGCTTGGCTCAATCAGTCCCTTGCTTTAGAAAATTTAGGACGCTATGAAGAAGCGATCGCCTCCTATGACAAAGCGTTGGAAATTAAACCTAATGACTACGAAGCTTGGTATAATCGGGGCAATTTATTAAAAGATTTAGAACGCTATGAAGAAGCAATTTCCTCCTATGAGCAATCACTAAAAATTCAACCAGATGGCTACGGAGCTTGGTATGCTAGGGTCGTCACGCTAAACAAATTGGCGCGTTATGAAGAAGTAATCGCATCATATGATAAAGCACTGGAAACTGAACCAGATGACTACGAGGCTTGGGTCAGCCGGGGAATTGCGCTAAAGGATTTAGAACGCTATGAAGAAGCAATTAGCTCTTACGAACAAGCTTTGAAAATTAACCCAGACTACCATCGAGCTTGGCATAATCTTGGCGTTTCTTTGAACAGTTTAGGACGTTACACAGAGGCAGTTACCAGCTACAATAAGGCTCAAGAAACTAACCCAAGCTGTGAAAGTGGCTGGATTCACAGGGGAGAAGCACTATACCGCTTGGATAGATATGAAGAAGCGATCGCATCTTATGACAAAGCGCTGTCAATTAAACCTGATGACCACGAAGCTTGGAATAACCTGGGGATTGTCCTAGAGAAATTAGGACGCTATGAAGAAGCGATCGCCTCCTTTACAGAAGCCTTGAAAGTTAAACCAGATTACCACTATGCCTGGAACTGGCATGGCTATGTGCTGAAGAATTTAGGACAGTATGAAGAATCTATTATTTCCTATGAAAAAACATTAAAAATTAAACCTGATGATGATTATGCTTGGGTTAATAGGGGACAAGCTTTAAAGAAATTAGGACGCGATGAAGAAGCGATCGCATCCTACAACCAAGCACTAAAAATTCAACCAGATGCTTACTATGCTTGGAAATGGCGAGGCATTGCATTGAACGAATTGGGTAGATATGAAGAAGCACTCATTAGCCTAGATAAAGCCTTAGAATTGGAACCTAATGATGACTTGTCTGACCTTTTTTATGTCTGGAAATGGCGAGGAATTACATTGAGCAAATGGGGTAGATATGAAGAAGCAATCGCCTCCTATGACAAGGCACTGGAAATTCTTCAACCTAATTACCATTACCATGATGTTTGGATCTTTCGAGGGCTTACGCTCTATCAATTGGGACGCTATGAAGAAGCGATCGCATCCTTGGATAAGGCAGTAACGATTAAACCTGATGAACACCTAGCTTGGTACTTGCGGGGGAATGCGCTATCTAATTTAGGACTCAATGAAGAAGCTATTTCCTCCTATGACAAGGCATTGCAAATTCGACCTGATGACCACCAAGCTTGGAATAACCGGGGGAAAGCGCTATGTAATTTAGGACACCATGAAGAAGCGATCGCATCCTACGACAAAGCACTATCAATTCAACCTGATGACCACCAAGCTTGGAATAACCGAGGGTTTGCGCTATGTAATTTAGGACACAATGAAGAAGCGATCGCATCCTTGGATAAGGCACTGGAAATTCAACCTGATGACCACGTAGCTTGTAGCTTGCGAGGGCTTGCGCTCTATCAATCAGGACACAATGAAGAAGCGATCACATCCTTGGATAAGGCACTGGAAATTCAACCTGATGAACATCTAGCTTGGTACTTGCGAGGGATTGTGCTAAAGAATTTAGGACGCAATGAAGAAGCGATCGTATCCTATGACCAAGTACTAAAAATTAAACCTGATGACTACAAGGTTTGGAATGACCGGGGCAATGCGCTACTAGATTTAGGACGCAATGAAGAAGCGATTGCATCTTATGACAAAGCGTTGGAAATCCAACCTGATGACTACAATGCTTGGAACGGTAGGGGGAATGCGCTAGGAAATTTAGGACGTAATGAAGAGGCGATTTCCTCCTATGACAAAGCACTGGAATTTAAACCTGATGACCATGAAGCTTGGAATAACCGAGGGAAAGCGCTATTTGATTTAGGACACTATGAAGAAGCGATCGCATCCTATGACCAAGCACTAAAGATTAAACCAGATGACTACGAGGTTTGGAATCACCGGGGCAATGCGCTACGAGATTTAGGACGCAATGAAGATGCGATCGCATCCTATGATAAAGCACTGCAAATTCAACCTGATTTAACTCGTGAGAGGTTAGAGTAATTGCACATTTGCCAAATTTCATTAGCTAGTTTTTCAGCGAGTTGATAAACTTTTAAGTCCTCAAAATCAGGTCTTATCACAAAAGTCTATTGATCATCATTTATTGATCAATAGTTCCCAATCTCCAATGCACGTTTACCTTGTAATTCTCCGCATATAATTTCCCCACAATTGAGCGGCTTGAGCGCTGCTACCAGATGTTGGGGAATTATTGTCGTTTCCCAGCCAAACGCCAGTTACAAGTCGCTGACTAGGGATAAAACCAATAAACCACAAATCAACGTTTTTATCAGTCGTGCCAGTTTTACCAGCTTCCCCTAATCCAATGGCGGCACTACGACCAGTACCCCTTGTAACTACACCACGCATCAAACTAGTCATCTCATCGGCTACACCATTTGTCAGCACTCGTTTGTTGGCATCTGGATCTTGGTCGAAGGAGTAGATCACACGGCAGGTTTTGATATCATTGCGATCGCTGCAATCACCACTGTCTAAAATTCGGTTAATGGCATGGGGAGGATTGGATACACCGCGATTACCAATAGCGCCAAAAGCACCAGTCATTTCTAAAACATTGACCACGCTTTGACCCAATACCAAGCCAGGAACGGGATCGAGGTTTGACTTTACCCCCAAACGCTGCGCCATTGCCACGACTTTATCCAGCCCAACTTCACGTGCAACTCGCAGAGCGATGGGATTTTCTGAAAGCGCCAGCCCGGTGGCAATATCTAAGCTACCACCAACACCCGCACGACAGGGTTTATAAGTAAAACCTTGCCAAGTTAAAGGAGCGCAAGAATAACTTTTTGATTCTGAAAATCCCTGTTGAATAGCGGCGGTATAAGCAAAGATTTTGAAGGTGGAACCAGGCTGTCTTTTGGCTTGAACAGCACGATTAAACTGACTTTTTCTGTAATCAGTCCCGCCAACCATTGCGAGGATACTGCCTGTACTGGAGTCAAGGGTGACTACTGCCCCTTGAGAAAAATTAAAATTTCTACCAGCGTTATTCACTGAATTATTCAACGCTGCTTCTGCTTGGCTCTGTATCGCTAGATCGAGCTTGGTTTCAATGATATAGTTTCCTTCTCTTGCGGCTCCCTCCCCCAAGATTGATTCAAGCTCAGAGAAGACATAACTGTAAAAATAAGGAGCGATCGTTTTAGCTTGCTGTTCACAGACTTTAGGACTAACTTGGACGGTGGAACGTCTGGCTCGGTTTGCATCATCAGGTTTAATTTTGCCCATCTCCAGCAACCGCTTAATCACGCGATTCCGGTATTCAGCGGCTTCTAGCTTATTTGGCCCATCCCCACAAAAATCGAAAGCGTTGGGGGCTGGTAAAATTCCTACCAATGTTGCTGCTTCTGCCAAAGTTAATTCTTTAGCCGACTTTTCAAAGTAATATCGGGCTGCATCTTCAAAGCCAGAAGTATCTCCCCCCAAAAAAACCCGATTTAAGTACATCAGCAAAATATCATCTTTGCTGTAAAACGTTTCGAGCTTCAGGGCGACAATTGCCTCTCGCAATTTGCGTCCAAGGGTATCCTGTCTGCCTACATACTCGCGGAACAAACTGCGGGCAACTTGCTGGGTAACAGTACTAGCTCCTTGTTGCACATCGCCGCTGCGGCTATTGATCAACACGGCTCGTAAAATCCCCAGAGGGTCAACCCCAAAGTGCCAGTAATAACGACTATCCTCTGAAGCCACTACAGCAGCAGGCAAATAAGGGCCAAATTCCTCTAATCGCTTCATGTCTACATGAGAGATAGTCCGAGGCTCTCTCAGGGGGGTGGCTCCATCACGGGCGTAAACAACTACTGGGGCGCGTGTCGCTGTAGGTAAGGGTTTAACTTGAAATTTCAGCCATTCGACGCCAATCACTAATGCTAACAGGGCACTGACACCACCGACACCATAAGCTGTCCAACTTGCAGCTTTGACATACCAGGCTGGTGGATCGACGTATTGCAACCGCACAGAAGCGGCGAGTTCTGGAGGCCCCAGGGTGAGAATATCGCCGTGACGCAGTTCTAGGGAACTAACACGACGCTTGCCACGATAAATGCCGTTGGTGGAGTTTTCGTCTTTAATTACGAAAACTGGTGTGTGTTGAGTAGAATTGCGCGATAGCGACAGGTGAATTTGGCTGACAACAGGGTTACGGATGACAATATCGCTGGATTTGGAGCTACGACCGAGAATATAGCGATCGCCCAAGAGTGGATATACCTCTGCTTTATCCGCCCCCGCATCCTGCACCCAAAGTTCCGGTACTTTGGCATTAGGCTTGAGCGCCAATTTTGAAAAATCGACCCTAGCTTGAATCGTATGTACTGCTTGAGTCAGTTGACCTAGTAACGTTTGTGGCTTGTGAGGGGGTTGGGGAGAACTCATCGGCTATTCACATCACAGTTTTTAATGAAGAATCAGGCAAATTACAATTTTAGATGTTAGTCTTTCATCATTTTACTCTTAAGCCAAAGCATAATTTAGCTATACGGAACTTTTTGAGCTAATTTATACTTTAAATTTGGCTTTTACTCAAAACTAACTTGTTGTTTTCATCACTTATTGTACATAGGCACAAATTTTTTTCCATTCTCAAATGTTTATTTAATCTACTATTACTAGTTCAATAACTACAAACATAATTTTTGGCTTTGTATTTTTAAACACTAGTTATCAATAAACAACAGATTTAATTTTTACCAATTTTACATATCCACATATTCTGAAACAAACCTAAATATATTCATTTAGGAAGATTTTCTAAATCTCATTGTCTGTTTTAATAGGTCGAGTGTTCCGTTGAGGTTAATTTCAGAATGATGGGAAAATCTCTGACCATGATTGGTACAGCTCTATCTTTGGCGCTCACCGCTAACATTGCTGTAGCCGAATCCAGTAAATCCCCCATAGCTCAATCCAGTAGCGATTCATCCACTAGTGCACCAACGGAAATCAAGATGTCGCCAGAAGGGATGAAAATTCTTTGCCAGAATTTCCCCCTTAACTCTCGGTGTGCCGGCGGCACAGCAGTCACCCCTAGCGCTCCTGGTAGCACTACAGTACCAGCAGAAACCACGCCATCAGATACCACCACTCCTGATAGCACAACTACACCAGAAGGTGTTACCCCTCCTGAAGATGCTCCTAGCAACTTGACTCCAGCGCCAGGAAGTGTCACTCCTCCTGAAGGCGCTCCTAGCAACTTGACCCCAGCACCAGGAAGTGTCACTCCTCGCAACTTGACCCCAGCACCAGGAAGTGTCACTCCTCCTGAAGGTGCTCCTGGCAGCACTACCGAACCAGGTCTCTCTCCCAGTACTCCTGGCTCTAGTTCACCAAATACTCCTGCAACAGGTAATTAAATTAACAGCTGGGGCATAATCTGAGTACTATTTTGCCATCAGCGATCGCAGGTGCATCTTTCTTGACTTCTTACGCCAGTCATGCAACCAGGTGTAAGATGACAAATAAAAACAGCTGAAACCATACATATCCAGTCTTCGCATATAGGACTGACTAAGGGTTTCAGTAATAACAAGCCTGGGATTAATCACCCCAGGCTTAATAGTTTAATGCGATCTGCCATTTGAAGTCGGTGTTTTTTGCAACGAAGCAATTAACAGGCAAACAATACCAATACTAATAAATGAATCTGCCACATTAAATACAGCAAAGTTAATCAGGCGAAAATCAAGGAAATCAACGACATAGCCTAAAACAAAACGATCAATACCGTTGCCCATAGCTCCACCTAAAATCAAGCCATAGCCCAACTGATCCCACAAATTTAATGCTGGGCCAAACAACGCCAACCCTATCAATACTAAACTCACTCCTAGAGATAGCCAGCGCAACCACTCTACTTTCCCACTTAATAAACTAAAGGCGGCACCAGTGTTAGTGACATAGGTGAAGTGAAATATCCCAGGTAAGAGTGGTAGTGTCTGCCCTAAGCTAAAGGTTTGCACTACCCAGTATTTTGTTATCTGGTCTAAGAAAAAAGCGATGAAGGCAGCGATCCAGAAAAGACGATTTTTTAAACGCATGGCGAATTAGTCATTGGTCGTTGGTCATTGGTCATTGGTCATTGGTCATTGGTCATGAGCTTTTGACAAATGACAAAAGACGAAGGACAATAAACTAATAAAACATTAAGTGACGCAGTATATATGCTATTACAGTAACTGCACAGACCACAGTTAGTTGACCTGGTAGTGCAAACCAGGAGTATCTGAGGATTGCTTGCATCAAGGTTAAGTTTTCAGTGCCTTTCCACTGAAAAAAATAGCTAATAATCAAATAAGTAATACCGCAGATGTGGAGAGTTAACAAGCCACAGACGCAACTAAAGGCAAGAGTTTCTAGTCGAGGTCTAGCTTTAAAGGCAACTAAGCCACAAATCCAAGCTCCAGGAATAAAACCTAGTAGATAGCCAAACTGAGATAGTTTGATATAACCAATACCACCCCCATCGGCAAATACAGGTAATAATGTTAACCCCATGACTAAGTAGGCAATTTGCGAGAGCGCACCAGCATTTTTGCCCCCTAAACAGCCTACCAACAATACTGCGCCAATTTGAAAAGTGACACCTAAAGAAAAAGTCTGAATTCCGTGCTGACTCCAAGTCCAAGGTAAGGTGATGCCATAAGCTTCTAGAAAAGTGCCACCCATTGTCAGGAGTAAGCCAATCATAGACCATAGTAATTGATTGGAAGCAGCAAACATTTATCAGGCAACCAGGAAAAGGCAAAAGGGCAAACCAACAGCAACCAGTATAAACATTAATATATAAACTCTCCCACCTTAGCTATGCCTATAACTGCTATAGGATTACTATTTGATTATGGTCTGTTTATTTACGCTGTACTTTACTAGTAAGTCTGTCAAATTCATTTTGACGGTTAGAGACGCGATAAATCGCCGTCTCTACAGGGAATTTATCTGTCAATTAGTTCTTGCCACGCCACTACGTGTATTTCAAAAATCAAATAATATTAGTCCTATAGTAGTCCCATAGCTTGCTTAAGAGTAGGAGTACACAGAACCTAAAGGAGAGGTCTGGGTTCCCATTTCGATACGGAATATCCTACATTAAAGCTGCTTCTTGATTGATAATTGATTGCTACTGTGTAGCAGTAAATTTATTTAAGAATGTGCGAATTCAAAAAAATATTAAAAATGTACCGAAGTTATTTATCTAGTTAGTAGCAACTAGTGGTATAATTTGTATCAAGCTATCAAATAATATGTTTTTTGACGTGTGCTTTTAGTAACTTGAAGTTTTAAAAATTATAAGTATGCATTAGTGTTCATTTAACCATTTCTTAACCTTCCTCTTACTCTAGAGTGCTAATGTTCATACTGTTAATCCATAGCATCATTCTATAAAGATCCTTATGTTCTCTTCAAAGGTGCGGTTGGTTGCTCCCCTAGTTGCTCTAGCAATTGGTATTAGCTCTTGCGGCGATAACAATCAAGCTTCTAACAACTCTAGTCCAGCTGATGGCGGCGCTACCCCAGCCACCAATACAGCAGCCGGATCAAATTTATCTGGAAAAGTCCAGATTGATGGTTCTAGTACCGTCTATCCTATTTCTGAGGCGATGGCAGAAGAGTTTCAAAAGGCTAATCCTGGAGTGCAAGTTACTGTGGCTTCCTCTGGTACGGGTGGCGGCTTCAAGAAATTCTGTGCGGGTGAAACTGATATTTCTAATGCTTCCCGCCCCATTAAGCCCGAAGAAGTGGAACTCTGTAAGAAAGGCAACATTGAGTACATTGAATTGCCCATTGCTTACGATGGTCTTTCCGTAGTAGTTAACCCCCAAAACAACTTTGCAAGTTGCCTCAAAGTTGATGAACTAAAGAAAATGTGGGAACCTGGGGCACAAGGCAAAATCACCCAATGGAACCAAATTAACCCTCAATTCCCTGCACAGAAAATAGGTTTGTACGGCCCTGGTACTGACTCTGGTACTTACGACTATTTCACTCAAGCAGTCGTTGGTAAAGAAGGGGAAAGCCGAGGGGATTTTACTGCTAGTGAAGATGACAATACTCTGGTACAGGGTGTAAGTGCTGACCAAGGCGGTTTGGCTTTCTTCGGCTATGCATATTACGAAAATAACAAAGAGAAGTTAAAGCTGGTTGGCATTGATGCTGGTAAGGGCTGTGTTCAGCCTAGTCCACAAACCATCGGCGATGGTACTTACCAGCCGCTTGCTCGTCCAGAGTTTATCTACGTTAAGAAAACTGCGGCGACTCGTCCTGAAGTCAAGGCTTTTGTTGATTTCAATTATGCTCCGGCAAACCAAAAGCTAGTTACAGAAGTGGGCTATGTGCCTTTACCTAGCGATTTACTCACTGAAGTTCAGGGACGCTTCAATAGTGGGAAAGTAGGCTCCGTTTTTGAGGGTAAGGGTTCTCAAGTGGGCGTTACTCTGAAAGACCTTCTCAAGCAAGAAAAGTAAGAGTTATCCACTAATTGCTTTTTTGAGGAGTTTATCTGCACAATTTGCACTAAGCCCTAGTAGCTGGAAGTGGTAGATTGTAAAAAAAGTCTGCTTATACTTACTTCATTCAAGGTTTATAGTCTTGAAAGTAAGCTTTATTTCTAGTACTAGGGCAGTTCTCATAGAATGGTAGTGTGTCCATAAATACAAAAGGAGTTTTAATTTATGAGGTTGTCCGCAAATGACTTCCAACCCGTTATCTAATCAACCAAGCAATTCCAACTTATGGCAGCCCAATCGGGCTTTGAGTAAACGGGTGGAAACTGGCGTCAGAGCGCTGTTTGCCTTGTTTGCTTTTGTCTCGGTTGTAACCACAATTGGCATTGTCTTAACGCTGATTTTTGAAACTGTTGAATTTTTTCAAGAAGTTTCGATTTGGCAGTTTTTAACAGACACACAATGGACGCCGCTGTTTACTAATAAGCAGTTTGGAATCATGGTGCTAATTAGCGCCACATTGTTGATATCTGTAATTGCGATCGCAGTAGCATTACCACTAGGATTGTTAGCTGCTATCTGCTTAAGTGAATATGCTCCAGCAAAACTTCGCAAATGGCTAAAGCCTGCCCTAGAAATATTGGCAGGGGTACCAACCGTTGTGTTTGGTTATTTTGCACTATTCACAGTTACACCCTTCCTCCAATCATTTATCCCAGGGATGCAGGGATTCAATGCTTTGAGCGCAGGTATAGTGTTGGGAATTTCGATTATTCCTTTGGTAGCTTCTTTGAGTGAAGACGCTCTTTATTCCGTTCCCCGTAGTTTGCGAGAAGGTGCTTATGCATTGGGATCAACTAAGCGGGAAACCATTATTTCAGTAGTGTTACCAGCGGCTTTATCGGGGATAGTAGCTTCTTTTATCTTGGCTATTTCCCGCGCTATTGGTGAAACAATGATTGTTACCATCGCGGCTGGTCAAAATCCTCAGTTGGGTTTAAATCCGCTAATTCCAATTCAGACAATGACAGCATACATTGTCCAAGTAAGTAAAGGAGACACACCAGCAGGCTCACTGGCCTATAAAACTATTTTTGCGGTGGGTATGACTTTGTTTCTCATTACCTTAGCCCTGAATATTTTTAGTTACTGGTTTGTTCGTCGCTTCCGGGAGAAATACGAATGACAAAGAGCAATACTCAGTTTACAAATTTGTCTGACTCTGGGGAAAATAAGAATTTTGATCTCTCGATCAATAAGCGCTACAACCTTGACAAAATTTTTGCGATCGCTACTTGGACTGCAACCTCCTTTGCATTGCTAGTGTTAGTTGTTTTGCTCATAGATGTTTTAACTGACGGTGTTGGCCGCTTGAATTGGTCTTTTCTTACCAGTTTTTCATCTCGCCGTGCCTCCTCTTCTGGAGTATTGGCTCCCTTAGTTGGCAGTATTTGGCTGTTGGTAATAACTGCCTTAATTTCCTTTCCCTTAGGAGTAGGCGCAGGTATTTTCTTAGAAGAGTATGCCAAGGACAACTGGTTTACTCGGTTAATTGAAATTAATATTGCAAATTTAGCCGCAGTCCCATCAATTATTTATGGCTTGTTGGGCTTGCAAGTTTTTGTGCGGGTGATGGAACCAATCACCAGGGGACGCACGGTGTTAGCTGGTGCTTTAACCTTGAGTTTGTTGATTCTACCAATTATCATTATTACTACTCGTGAAGCGCTGCGTGCTGTTCCTGATAGTCTGCGACAGGCAGGTTTTGCCCTTGGTGCTAATAGGTGGCAAATCATCCGAGAACAAATTTTTCCTATTGCTTTACCAGGAATCCTGACCGGTACAATTCTCGCACTCTCACGAGCGATTGGTGAGACGGCTCCGTTGATTGTAATTGGGGCTGTTGGTTTTATTACTTTCTTACCCCAGCTTTCTCCCCAAGGTTTGCAAAGTTCTTTTACAGCACTGCCAATTCAAATTTTTGATTGGGTTTCTCGTCCTCAAGTAGAGTTTCACCAAAATGCTGCTGCTGGCATTATTGTTTTGATGATCGTGCTGCTATTGATGAATTCAACAGCAATATTTTTACGCAATAAATTCCAGCAGTCACGCTAAACAAATCAACCTCATTATAAATGTAGATTTTCAGGATTTCTCTGAAACTTTTGTATGGTATCAAGTTCAAGAATCGCTACTTCCGAGAGCATTTTACAAGCCGAGCAATTATCTGTTTTCTATGGTAATTTCAAAGCAGTTCGTGATGTTAACCTAAACATCGGCAAAAACAAAATTACAGCTTTTATTGGCCCTTCTGGATGCGGTAAAAGCACTGTACTAAGGTGTTTTAACCGTTTGAATGACTTGATTCCTGGCGCACATATTGAAGGAAGAATTACCTTCGGTGAAACCGATATTTATGACAAAAGAATTGACACAGTAGAATTACGCCGTCGGGTTGGTATGGTTTTTCAGAAGCCTAATCCTTTTCCCAAGTCAATTTATGAAAATATCGCCTTTGGAGCCAGGATTAATGGTTATAAAGGTGATATGGATGAATTGGTAGAACGGAGTTTGCGGCAAGCTGCTTTATGGGATGAAGTTAAGCATAAACTAAAGCAAAGTGGTCTATCTATATCTGGTGGCCAACAACAGCGTTTATGCATTGCTCGCGCTCTCGCAATTCAGCCAGAAGTTTTGTTAATGGATGAACCATGTTCCGCGCTTGATCCAATTTCAACTTTGCGCGTTGAAGAATTACTCCAAGAACTGAAGTCGCAATATACCATTATTATCGTCACCCACAATATGCAACAAGCCGCGCGGGTGTCGGATATGACAGCCTTTTTCAATGCTCAGGCGACAGAAACGGGCAGCAAAATGGGATATCTTGTGGAATACAACTATACAGAGAATATTTTCAACAATCCTCAGCAGGAAGATACACGAGATTACGTCAGTGGTAAATTTGGATAATTTGATAAATATTTTACATTGTTGATGCTGGAGCAATGAGGGATATTCGGAAAGTAAAGCTGTGCGATATTCCTCTAGTTTTTTCATTTGTTTGTCAAGGTTAGCGTAGGCGTAGCCCGCCGCAGGCATCGCTTCACTAAACCTTTTGCAAAAAACGTGTTACAGTTGTAAGCCTAAAAAACTTCAGGTTAACTAGCTTTGTGAAGGTCATAATATAAATCCCAACAATTAAGTGATAAAGTAATCCAAAGCATTTTCTACAATTGTGATAGCCTTGACTGAAAATCCGAATCTCCATGCTGTCTGAAGTCTATTACTTAGTGCGTTCAAAAACTGACGGTAATTATCTCATTGCTCGTCCTGATGCCGAAAAATCAGGTTACTTATTGCTGTTTCAGGAAAACTTTGATGCCCTTAGCTATCTCAATACCCATGCAGCAGAAGTAGCAAATCGCTTTGCTGTGGAATCTATTGCGCGTACACAGTTAGGAAACTTGCTCAAACGTTGGGGTTTTAGCGGTGTGGGTGTTGTGACTGACCCGTTATTGCCCAAAGTTGAGTTTTTACAGCACAGTTAACTAATTCGTAATTCATAATGACGCTCGTGGACTCGCTACCGCTTCGCTAACGTAATTCGTAATGACGCTCTCTACGAGACGCTAAAAGCGTAGCTTGCAACTCTTACAGAGTACGCGGACTCGCTAACGTAATTCGTAATTTGTGTTAAGTGAATAATTGAGCGATCGCACAAGTAAAATTAGGCAATATGGGTGAAGTCAATTCATCACCATTGAATAACGTAGCAACTAACTTTAAACTCGCTTGTTCGCGTCGATATACTTCCACTTGTTGCTTACGCCAATCCACAATCCAATATTCTCTGACACCTCGTGACGAGTAGAGCTTAAGTTTTAGTTCTCTGTCGCGCTTTTCATTTTCACTACCAGCGGATAACACCTCTACAGCCAGTTCTGGCGCACCAGTCAAATGCCCTGCCTCATCCAAAAGTAGGGGCAATCTCTCATTGCTAGCCCAGACGACATCGGGAATCACATTATCATTATCGCCAAAAATTATTCCTGGAGCAGTCACAACTTCTCCCAGACCATTAGTTTGTGACCAATTATCTAAGGAAGTGCTAATTCTGACACAAGTTTTTTGATGCTTCCAGTGAGGCGCTCTGGTCACAAACAAGTCTCCGTCAATAATTTCATAGCGATTCCCGTTATCTGGAAACAATTCTAAGTCGGCGGTAGTCCAGCGCACTCTCTCGGATATCGGCTGGTTCATAAATCATCTCTGTGAGGGGATTTACCTATTTTAGCCTGAGTGGAAATGGGACATTTTAGTTGCACTCCCATAATCTACCATCGTTATTACTCTTTGTGCCAATCCTGCGAGGAGGGGGAGAGGTATCAGTTGTGCAACGCGCATTACAGGCGCTACGAGCAGATGTACAGTTAAACCAATTAGAATCATTGCTGGCATTTTTTGCTAGCTTTGTGTTAGACACGCCTTTAGTTCAACAAATCATGAGGTTGGATATGGCAGTATTGCGAGAATCGCCTTGGTATCAGGAAATTGAGCAAAGAGGTATTCAGCAAGGTGTTCAACAGGGTGCGCGACAGCAGTTAATCCGAGTATTGCGACGGCGCTTTGGTGAAATTTCTCAAGAGGTAGAAGCAAGACTTGAGGGTGAAAGTGTGGAACAATTAGAAAATTTAATGGATAGCGCGATCGCTGTGAGTTCTTTAAACGAATTTGTGGTAATTTTGTTTAGATAAATTCAATCATTTCCCAAATAAGCCTCAATTACAGCTGAGTTATTTCTGACTACAGATGGTTCACCCAATGCAATCAATTGACCAAAATCCAATACCGCAATGCGATCGCACAAACCCATAACTAAGGGTACATGATGTTCTATGAGGATAATCGTCAAATTGAAGCGATCGCGTAGACTACGGATAAATTCACTCAATTGCTGCTTCTCGTTGGGATTCATCCCCGCCGCAGGTTCGTCGAGAAGTAAGATTTGCGGCTTTAATGCTAAAGCACGGGCAATTTCCAGCCGTCGCTGATCACCGTAAGCAAAGTTTTTGGCTTTTTCGTCAGCGCGATCGCTCAATCCCACTAAATCTAATAAATCTAAAGCTTTCTGCTTAGTTTTAAGTTCTTCACTAGGCGCTGGTGGTAATCCCAAAACACCTGTAATCATATTACTTTTAGTGTGCAAATGCCGAGCAATAATTACATTTTCTAACGCCGATAATTCCCCAAATAAGCGGATATTTTGGAATGTACGGGCGATACCTAAAGCAGCAATTTGATCGGGACGCAGTTGAGAAACTTCTGCACCTTGATAAATTAATTTACCGCTAGAAGGTGGAATGAAGGCAGTAATTAAATTAAACAGTGTTGTTTTGCCAGCACCATTAGGGCCAATCAGTCCAAAAATCTCATGTTGATTTACACTAAAAGATACATTATTTACCGCTACTAAACCACCAAAGCGGCGAGTCAATGCTCTTGCTTCTAAGACAATACTGCTGTTAGCTTCTGAAATAGTGTATGACATTTTTGCATATTATTTACGAATGGTTCACTTTTGGCTTTTACGTCTTTTAAAAATATCTGGAGTAATTAGCCCTTGGGGGAAAAAGATTGTACCTATTACTATTAGTAAGCCAAAAATAATTAATCTCCCATCTCGTAAAAATTGTGCTAGCCAAGTAGGCAAACCACCAGTATCAGCGAGACTTCGCAGAATTTCTGGTAAGGCTGTAAATACCATACCTCCGACTACAGGCCCTAAAAAACTTCTCGAACCACCAATTAAAACAAAAGTTAAATATATAATACTGGCATCAAAAGTACCTTGACGAGCATTCCAGGTATTAAGGAAGTGAGCGCTAATTGCACCTACAACCCCTGCAAGCATAGCTCCTAACGTAAACGCCAAAACTTTGTAATAAGTGGGATTAATTCCCATTGCACCCGCAGCTAATTCATCTTCACGGATAGCAATAAAAGCCCTGCCTACGCGGATACGTTCTAAACGATAAAGCAACACCATACTAATTAATAATAAGGGCAAAGCAATCCATAAATATTCAAGTTGTGTTTGGAAAGGTTGAGGAATACCAAAAATTCCAACAGCACCACCTGTAATATCTAAATTGAGGGAGATGACGCGCAGAACTTCCACAAAAGCGATAGTTGCGATCGCTAAATAAATTCCTCGCAACCTCAATGCTGGAATTCCCACTAATACACCCAGTAAACCAGAAATTATCGCAGCAATTAACATCTCCAATAACAACAACGGAATCGGAAATAAACTACTGCTAGATGTCAAAACTTTTGTGGATAAAATTGCTGCAATATACCCACCTAAAGCATAAAATCCTGGACTAGCTAAAGACAATTGCCCTGTCATTAGCGGTAAGTAAAGCGATAACCCTAGTAACGCCCCCAATACCATAGAGACAATCAAAGAAGCGTAAGTAGCGAAGAAATCAGCCATTTTATTTAATATATTTTGATTAAGCTTAATCAAATTATCGCTTTTATCAACTCTTAAGCTGTTAATATTTGCTCTGCTGTCAGTGCTAGTTCAGGAAAAGTTCGTGACACAATTAGTTCTGAACCTCTAAAGTGTGTGCATTGGTATTTACCCTCATCATCTAATAGAAAAACAAACACAGCCGGAACTTTTGGATTTCCTAAATACTCTCTTAGTCCAATTGCCAAATAATCTACAATCCAATATTCTTTAATACCTAAGCGTTGATATTCATCTAATTTATCAATATAGTCATCTTCCCAATTAGTTGATGTCACTTCTACAGCTAATTGGATAGGTTCTTCAAGTGCAGCATAAGCAGAACGATTTGAGCGCCATTGATCTTTATCTATGACACTTACATCGGGCTTACGCCCTTGTTCTATGCCATTAACGGTTATAGTTTTAAAGACTGCTGTGTTATTAACTACATAATTTAAGTTTTGTCGCCTAATTTCGTCATTGAAACCAAATAATAAAAAATTAGCGACATCATCATGATTTCTCGTTGCACGCACTTCTACAATTTCTCCATCTACAAGTTCATATAAACCTTCCTCTGGACACTGTTCTAAAAATTGCTCAAAAGTTAATTTTTGTTTGGTGTATGTTTTCATAGCACTACGTATCTTCAAACTTTCTGGATAAATCTTCGTCCTAGTAAACCTTGGGGTCTAACTAATAGCATGATAAACAAAATTCCAAAGGCTACTGCGTCTTTATATCCAGAGAATTCAGCAGGGACAAACGCTTCCACTAATCCAATTACTAAACCTCCCACCACCGCACCAGGAATACTACCTAAACCACCTAAGACAATTACTGCTAAACCCCGCAACCCAAAAGCAATGCCGAAATATGGCCCTGCAATACTAACACTAGAGGCGACTAAAGTTCCTGCTAATCCTGCTAAAAAACTGCTGATGAAGAATGTTAGGATGATAAAGCGATCGCTATTAATTCCTAACAAACTAGCTGTAGTTGGATCTTCTGCGATCGCTTGCATTGCCTTACCATATTTAGTCCGATTTATAAAATAGGTAAGAATTGCCACAATTACCACTGAGACAGTAAAAATTACTACCTGAACACTGCGAATCGGAATTGGGTTTTCTGGACTACCAAAGTTAATCGCAGGTGGCAAATTACCGTAAGTATTGGCTGGATATGTGTAACTTTCTGCACCTACTAAATATTGGATTAAATTCACAATTACCACTGCTACCCCCAAGCTGGAAACAACAGTTAGCAAAGGATCAGATCCTTGACGGCGCAAAGGTTGAAAAGCAACCCGTTCCATCACTACCCCTACTAATCCCGCCAAGGTACTTCCTAAAATCAAGGCTATAGCAAATGGTAATTGTATCGGCAAGGCTGCATTAGCTAACAAGCCATTAAATCCAAAACTGCCACCCATGAGTGCATAAGTAAAATATGCACCCAATGTAAAAATCGCGCCATGAGCTAAATTAATGATGCCCAAAATGGAATAAACCAAGGTATATCCCAAGGCAAAAATCGCATAGACGCTGCCGATGGATAAACCATTTAATAATTGCTGCAAAAACAGATTGATATTCATGTAGCAACTATTTTAAAAATGTAAATTTACCTTGGCTTCCGTCTTTTTCCATCTTTATTTGGGCTACATAGAAATCTTTTTGCACAACTTCACCTATGGGAGTAAAACCAATTTCACCTAATGGTGTATTGTATGTTCCGCTAAGTATCTGTTTGTTTAACTCTGTCCGCAATTCTGGTAGCTGTAATTTGTTAACTTTGCTCTTTTTATCTAAAGCTTGGAGTGCTTCGACATAAACCTGCACTGCTGCAAAAGCTTGGGCGCTAAATTGGGGTGGTTCTTTTTTGTATTCGTCAGTATAGGCTTTACGAAATGCCGCGTTAACTTCACCTGGATGTTCTGGACTGTAGGCTTGAGCAATCAAAACTCCATCACAAAGTGCCTTGCAAACTGACAATATATTCGATGTATTTAAACCATTTCCACCGACAATTAAGCCTTTGTAACCTAGTTCCCGCAATTGTCGGACTAAATTCCCACCATCAGCAGCCAAACCAGAAATAATGATCAAATCTGGTTTGAGATTAATTGCATTGGTAGCTTGACTTTGAAAATCTGTATCGCTGGTTTGGAACTTTTGTACTGTTACCAATTCCAGCCCTTGATCCTTAACTGTTTGTTGAAAAATTTCCGTTTCTGACTTGCTAAATGCATCATTTTGAGCATAGAAAACTGCAACCTTTTTAACTTGGGGATTTTGCTTAAGCGCAGCTTTCACCGAATTAGGCGCGACGATGGAAACTGGTGCAGAAACACGAGCAATGTAATCACCAATTTCGGGAATATTGTTAGCAGTATTTGATGGCCCAATAACTGGTACTTTTGCACGCTCGGCAATAGGGCCAGCACTAAAAGCTTGCTGTGACAAAGTTGGGCCCACAATTCCAATAACTTTATCTTTGTTAATTAAAGTTTGAAAAGCGTTAATTGTCCCTGCTTCATCACCGCTAGTATCTTGAAACACTAATTTAATTGGTGTCCCATTGACACCACCTTTACTATTAAAATACTTTTCGGCAAGTTTGGCTCCAGCAACTTGCTCTTGACCTAGTAATGCCACATTGCTAGTTTGGGCAACAGCAATACCGATGGGAATAGCACCCGACAATGTACCCGTTGTCGCTGCGGTATCTGTTGCAGTGTTATTTGTGGTAGCATTTGGAGAATTTGTCACCGCCACAGGTTCACCACCGCCACCACAGCTTGCTAATAGGAAAGCACAAGTTGATAATAATGCTGTTGTTCGAGCGATCGCGTTATTCATCGTTAAATAGTCATGTAGTTATTAGATATTCGGCAAAAGTCAATACTAAAGTTCATAATCTGCAAACAAAATGACGCAGATTTCCACTTTTGCACGAATTATATTAAATCATTCTTATTTGACCATGCAAAGACCAATATTCAAAGTGTTTGTAAATACAAATTATTATAAATATGAACAATATTATCATTCCCCAGTTCTATTTGGGAATGTGCTGTAAAGTTGCTTTGTCAGGACTCTAAGCCCTTTTTTCACTATCAGCTAATCCTTTGGGTTCGTAGTGACGACAACCATTACAGGGGCCTTCGGGATTGACAGCACAACGCATGTAACCAGAACGGGCATTAAATTTGCAGCTGATATCGCCAATCAGGTAACCTACCCCTTCTAAATAATAGCGATCGCTCTCAACCGGTCTAAAGTTTTGTTGTCCCTGCACTGTTGGAAAATTCATGGCTGCTTGTCTGAGCCGTAGGCGCGATCGCAAATGGGTTTTGCGGATCACCCACAGGGAAATCAGGGACGGTAAAAAACCAACGGCAATCACTAAAAGTGTCTTTAACACCTTCTTTTTACCTCTTCTGTGCGCTGATTGATTGTCCCTGATGTTACACTCTGGTTTTACGGAAGTGCAAATCTTAGGGCAGTTTTGCCTCATTGCCACTAAATATGGTTGCAATGAGCAATGGCAGCATGGTATGCAATTTTGAGCAAGAAGTTCCTTCTGCCACTTCAATCAGCATAACTGTTACAACCTCAAGGGTGAAATGCCGTTGAATGTTGTTGAAGAAGAATTCAGAAGTCAGAATGGGCTAAACCTTAGCTATCCGCTAACAGAAGTCAGAATCAAGACGCTCTCTACGAGAGGCTAAAAGCGCAGTGTGTCGCAGACAAGCCATGCCAGAAGGCTTTATGCTGCGCTATCCACGAATTGCACGAATACCTTTCCTGACTCCTGAATTCTGTTTCGATAATTTTAAGATTTGTTGACTAATACCTTTTGAACAAGCGTTTTGTATGATTTTCGCTCTTGTTTTTTCTGTGTCGCTGCGATGCTAATCTTTTTTTGGTTTGATGACGAAGTTGCTGTGCTAGCAGTGTGGCTTCCCTTTCGGCTCGGAATAAATCAACTCTTCGCGTTGTCAGAATAAAAGATTTGTCAGGCTTTCGTTTTACCCAAGGGACGCTAACTGCGAAATACTGGCAAATATTTTTGCATTGCTCCTTCTTCAAGAATGGGGAACCTTTTTGAGTATTCAGTGTATTAGCGATCGCTTTCAACTCGAATATCGCTGCTTCTAACTCTCCTGCCATCTGATTGATACGTTCAACTTGTGCAATCAAACGCTCTCCTTCGCTGATGATTTTTTCCTTTTGGGGTCGCAGTGGCACTATAGCAGTAGTTACAGATGTAGGCTGCAACAGCGAAACTTTCAGCAAAATGGGCTTTTTGTCCGTATCTTGGATTTTTTTCATACTACCTCAAGCAAGGCTAGCTGACTTGTAAGGCATTTTAGCAGCAATTTAGTACAAATGTACTAAATAAAAATATATTTATTTTGAACATCAGTGGTCGCTAAGTACTGTATCCTCTGAAATACCTTTAACGAACTTTGGGGGTTTGAGTCCCCAGCAAGACAGGCAGCACGTTTTGTGTCAGGGTTAAATTCCCGTTACAAAACATCATTGCGTTAGCGTAGCGGTAGCGAGTCCGCGATAGCGTTCGCGTAGCGTCTCGTAGAGAAGCGGGGCGTTAGCAAGAGTGCGAATTGCGAATTTTTTTAATCACATCCCTTATGAGATTGAGAATATATGAAATAGCTGATACCGAAGAAATGATGAAATTGTTCTACGACACTGTTCATGAAGTAAATATTCATGATTACACAGCAGAACAAGTAGATGCTTGGGCACCAGCAAACATGGATATTGAAGTTTGGATTAAAAGTTTAGCAAATAAGTTTACTTATATAGCAGAAGAAGATGGCAAAATTATTGGTTTTGGAGAATTAGAGGCTAATGGTCATATTGACCGTTTTTATTGTCACAAAGATTTTCAAAGGAAAGGTGTTGGTAAGAAAATCTTAGAACAGATTGAATTAAAAGCGAAGTCTTTAGGGGTTGAAAAGTTATTTACAGAAGTCAGTATTACAGCTAAACCTTTTTTTGAAAGGCAGGGATTTATTGTTATAAAAAAGCAAGAGGTTGAGCGTAGAGGACAAAAGTTTATAAACTTTGTCATGGAAAAGCATATCAAAGCAGGATAATAATCTGTTGAATGCTAGCGAAACAATCAATCTTAAACTCAAGACTAGTTACAGCACAATCCCAACAAAGTGTAAGCAATACGCATCACGATGTTAGATACTAAGAAACTATACTCAAACCCAAAAGATTGAGCAGTCTTTACTTTCATCGGAATGTAATTAAAATCTTTTTTTATCTATTTATTCACATCCAGCAACCGCGAAGTTTCTAACCGACTCATCCACTTCTCTAAATAAACTCGATTACCTTTTGCTTGATCTGGATCTTTAGTATCCAAAGGATAAGGCATTAGTCCCAAAATCGTTGCTGTGGTCACACAAAACATCGATTTTTGGAAACTTATGCAAATTTGGACTCGCAAATCATCTTCACCCCGGAGACTGCGACGATAAATTTCGTGCAAATACTCTGGAAGATAATGACGCATATCCTGCATCAGCAAGGTGGGAGGAATACCTGCGCCGCCGATGGGCAAAGGATCGGCATACAATGCGCCATATTGAAATCGGGTTTGATCTGGGGGAATTTGATATCCTTGGGCGTTGTATGAAACAGTACCGTGGAAAGGAGTTCCTCGGAAGAATACTGCTTCTACATAAGGTATTGCTGTATCTGCTAAGAAAGTCAAGCCAACACTTTTGGGAATGATTTCATAGACCTTACCTCTAATTTTGACAGCGTAGGTAATTGGGTTTGATGCATTTGCCACTAACCCCGCTTTAATGTGTTCTACAACTTCGGAAATCGATTTGATTTTGCCTTGGTCGTAAAGGTCTGATAAGCTGAGAAAAATATCAGCCATGACTCGCCAAAATTGACCTAAACCTGTGTAGTAAGCAGAAACGCGCAAATGTTCTGTTAAGAAATCTGGAAACAGTTGGTTGATACCGGGAATGAAGGGATTATTTTTAAATTTTGCGGCGATAACAGCTTGCGCTCTTTCTTTAAATTCATTTGTATCTAAATACGTATCTAGTCCACCGCCACCATGCCACATCATGGCTTTCATGCAATATTCGGCATATTCAAAATTAATTCGGTCATGCCACCAGTGACGGAGTAATTTCTGAAAAGAAACCTCTCCATTAAAGTATTTAAAAAATGGGAAAAATATTAAAAACTGATGCTCGGCAATATAGTTAAGATTTTTTGAGTAGGCATCTAAAACTACGCCATAGCTTTTAAGGATACCAACAACTTCCAGCACATTTTCTGGACTGTCGGGGAGTAATGCTTCTCCTTTTTGCAGACGTTCAATATACTCAGCTAAGGGATTGTGAGTAGCTCTCTTTTTAGTAATTACCATTGCTATTTATCCAAAAAGTTTAGTCATTAGTCATTAGTCATTAGTCATTAGTCATGGTTATTCTCATTGTCCCCTTGTCCCTAATCCTTAGTACAGTACGACGGAAGTAAACCACCCCTTCGGGTTCGGCAGTTCCTCATGGGGGGAACCCCCAAGACCGGACTGCCTCACCATTTCCAATCTATGAAACGCTTACGCTGTATTCATTGTTAATTTTTAATTCCGCCTTGCGGTACTAGCCCCATTTCTTTATCCAAGGACACTGCTACTACGTTTTGGGTATTCACCATTGCTGTAATCGTTGGTTCAGTCCAGCGGACTAACCAACCAGGTTGAATGCCGAAAATCACGATCAATATAGCTAAAATTGCAGGTGGGATGCGATCGCTCCAATACACACGCGGTAAGTTGGTAACCTGTGCAGACAAGCGGCCAAAAAAGGCGCGGTTGACAAGAATTAAGAAATAAACCGCTGTTAAACCAGTACCAAGCATACATAGCAATGTTTGCACTGGGAAAACTGGAAAACTTCCCCGATAAACTATAAATTCCGAGATAAAGCCTAGCATTCCCGGTATACCAGCACTGGCCATGACTCCGACAATCATCAAGCTACCAATTACCGGCATACCCCGTTCTGGGTTCAGCAATCCTTGAATTACGTCTAAATCACGGCTTCCGGCTTTTTTATACACAACCCCTACTAGCAAAAACAGCATTGCGGAAATCAAGCCGTGGCTAATCATTTGCATTACAGCACCCAACACACTTAAAGGTGTAGCCGCCGCCGCCGCTAAAAGCACATAACCCATGTGTCCAATGGAACTGTATGCTACCATTTTTTTCATATCGGTTTGAGCGATCGCACAGGATGCACCATACAGTACACTCACTACTGCCCAAGTCGCTAACCAAGGAGCCAGATAATTCCAAGCTTCTGGTAACAAGTTCATGCCAAACCGCAGTAAGCCATAAGTTCCTAACTTCAACAGCACCCCAGCCAACAGCACTGAAATCGGTGTAGAAGCTTCAACGTGAGCATCTGGCAACCAAGTATGGAAGGGAACTAAGGGAATTTTAATCCCGAAACCGACCAAAATGCCCGCTAGCAGTAAAAGCTGTGTCGCGAGAGGTAAAGTTGTCGGGTTTAAGGTTGCTAATGCAAAGCTAGAGGAACCACTCAGCCAAACCATGCCGAGGAAACTTGCTAAAATCAGGATTCCCGAAACGGCTGTATAAATGAGAAATTTGGTAGCAGCATAACCCCGCTTTTCCCCACCCCAAATGGCTATTAACAAATACAGCGGAATTAGTTCTAATTCGTAAAATAGGAAAAATAGCAGTAAATCCTGTGCCAAAAAGGCTCCAGTCACCCCAGCGCTTAATAATAGTATCAAAGAGTAATAAAATTTAGGACGCTGTAGGGATTCATCGCTGCTGTAAATGGCAATGGAAGTTAACAATCCATTTAAAACCAGCAATGGCAAAGACAAACCATCTATCCCAAGGTTATAATTCAAACCTAAAGCATCTACCCAAGGGATAGATTCAGCAAACTGTTGAGTTATTTCCCCTGGATGAAACTGAATTGCTAGTACGATTGTCCACAAGAAAGCGATAGTGGCAAAGACCAAAGCCACCCCACGGGCTAATTTCCCATTGATGCCAGAGGGCGAGAAACCAATTAAAGCTGCGCCGATTAACGGCACTAGAATTAAAACACTAAGCATAAGTAGGTATGGAATGGGGAATGGGGGATTGGGGATTGGGGACTGGGGACTGGGGATTGGGGACTAGGAAAAACTCTTACCCAATCACAAATGACTAATGACCAATGACCAATGACAATATCTGTGAACTACTCAGACTTGCCTACGGCTGAAATCTGAGCTTCCCAATTCATTGGGAATAGCCTCAAAAACTCCGTAGTTTTTTTTGGTCTGACATTCCCTCCAAGGGCAGAAGTCCTGGTTCCCAAGACCCAAATCTTTCTCTTGCAACATATACCTATTAGCTTGGTTTTCGCTTGTGGCATTGATGGTCAAGACAGTGTGTATTTTACCAGAAAATCTTCTCCCAAGGGGAGACGCCAAGGGCGATGGGCATTCGTCATACATCCAGAATTTGTTTTTACTGATGTTTTAAATCAATTCCAGATGTAATCCTCATCCCCCGCTGACAATCCCCACAGAGATGGGTACATTGAAGGTGGGGACTTCCGCGACACGTTAAAAAGGTAATTTATCTAGTAAACCCAATGACCAGCTGATGAAAAAACCCAGGACGCTGACAACTGCTAGGATGGTCAACATATAGCCCTGAGATTGCCCAGAAATACTGTATTTTAAAGTTTGTCCGCTAAAAATGGTCGCAAACCCAACCAAGTTTACGAAACCATCAACCAAGTAGCGATCGCTCCAAGCAGAGATTTTAGATAGCAGTGCTACTACACTTACCACGGTTACAAGATAAACTCGGTCAATATAAAAATCATAACCTAACAAGTCTTGCAGAAATCTCCACGCCAATATTCTCGATCTTGACCAAGCTTTGTGCAGATAAACTGTACACCCTACACCTACGCCCACCACGGTAGACGCAAACAACGCTAACACCACATACCAATTAATACTTTCCCAATCGGGTAGTAAGTACCATTGCTGTAACATCAGAGGTAAAAGCAGAGTTAGCACTGTCAGAATCACCATTGGTAGCGCCATCTGCCAACCAACTTCTGGCGTGCGACGGGTTTTTTGTTGCGGTTTACCCCAGAACACTAATCTAAAGACTCTGGTCAAATTCAATGCTGTCAAACCATTGACTAATACTAAAACCCCAATTACCCAAGGGCTAATATTCACGAAACCGTCAGCCCATGCTAACATTGCCCAGAAACTTCCCAATGGTAGCAGTGTTACCATCCCCGCTGAACCGACTACAAAGGCTGTGGTGGTGGCTGGCATTCGTGACCACAGACCGCCCATTTCTGTTAAGTCTTGGCTTTGGGTAGTCAAAATGACTGAACCAGAACTCATGAATAATAATGCTTTTGCGATCGCATGAGTTAATAGCAACATCAAGGCTACACCCCCTTGCTGTAACCCCACCGCCAAAAACACTAACCCCATGTATGCACTGGTGGAATGAGATAGCGATCGCTTAATGTCAATTTGAGCTATGGATACTAATGTGGCCCCAATCGCCGTCACCGTGCCCATAACTACCAAGGCATTTAAGGCAACTGGCGATAGTGCTAACAATGGTTGAAATCTATACAGTAAATAAGCACCACCAGCTACTACCAGCGAGTTCCGCATTACCGAGGCTGGGTTAGGCCCTTCCATTGCCTCATCTAACCACAGGTGCAATGGAAATTGGGCACATTTACCAGCAGGCCCAGCAATTAATGCCAACCCTAGCAATGTCGATGTCATTGGACTTAAATTAGCTGTTTGCGCCCACTCATATAAATCCGAAAAGTTCAAACTCCCGGCTAAGGTGGAAAGTGTCACTACAGCCATTAGCAGTAACAAGTCTCCCACCCGTTTAGTCCAAAACGCATCTCGCGCCGCCGTCACTACTAGTGGTTGAGCATACCAGAACCCCACCAGCAAATAAGTCGAAAGCGTCAGAAGTTCCAAAAGCGCATAGCTGAGAAACAGAGAATCACTGATTGCTAGACCACTCAGCGCCGCTTCAAAAAATCCCAGCAGTGCAAAAAAACGCGCTAACGACCAGTCCTTTTCCATGTAACCCAGAGCGTAAACTTGCGCCAGTAGACTTAACCCTGTAATTAAAACTGTTGCTCCAATACTGACTGGCGATAGTTCTAAGGCAAAAGATAAGTCTAAATCCGCAGCTTTGAACCAATTGATTAGTAAGTTTACTGGTTCTCTATCCCAAATACTTTTAAATACAAACAGGCTATGGACAAAAGCTAAAACGGTCGTCAACAAATTGAAGTATGCCGCAGGTCTTGGCCCGGTTCGCTGAATTATTCCTATTCCCCACGGCAAGGTCAAAATTGCACCCAATAAGCTATAAAAAGGCACAAACCAACTTGTTGAAAATAGAAATTGATCCATTTAAATTTTCCTTGACGACTCAGCCTTGATTTAAAAAAAATTTCAACCGATTATTTATTTATTAAAATAAATCTACCAAAAGCCCGATGTTTTTTTACTATTTTTTAAACTAAATTCCCAGGAGTAATTTTACTTAATGTTACCCTATTAAATATAAGTAAAATATAACTTTACATAAGCAAAAGCATTTACTTCCCTTAACATCACTGACCCTTTTAGATTTGTATTTCTACTTTAAGCAAAGTACTTTATACGATATATTTGAAAAAATTATCTATTTTTCACCTAGTCCTTGTACATACAGTAATTTTTGAGGAAAGATAGATGCAGCAAAAGACGCAGCCTATGCTTCCCCTTTACCAGATAGGATTAGCCTTGGTTATGAATGCCGTTTTGGAAATGTGATAAAGAAATTATAAAGCATAAGTGGCTGCTCTAGGAATCAGTGAACTTTAATTGCCCAGAAGCACAGATAAACTTTTGTTAAGTTTTTTAAAACTTTCTTATCATAAACTATTATAGTGATTTATATTGCCAGGGACGCCAAGCTTTCCTATGCTTAATTTGGAAGTGTTTTCTTAGCTCTAAGATAAGCTCTCCCCGTCAAAAATTTCAAACAACAGTACTGATTAGATTCATTTTGTAGGAGTTCTGCGATGCCAATTGCAGTTGGGATGATTGAAACGAAGGGCTTTCCAGCAGTAGTGGAAGCTGCTGATGCGATGGTGAAAGCCGCCCGTGTCACTTTAGTAGGCTATGAAAAAATTGGTAGCGCTCGTGTCACAGTGATAGTAAGGGGAGATGTATCGGAAGTTCAAGCTTCTGTAGCAGCTGGGGTTGAAGCGGCAAAAAGAGTATTTGGTGGTGAAGTGTTATCCACTCACATCATTGCTCGTCCTCATGAGAACCTGGAATACGTCTTGCCGATACGTTACACAGAAGCGGTAGAACAATTCCGTACTTAAAAGCTGTTTAAACAAAGTAATTAACGCTCTTTGCCTGAAAAGAGCATCACTTTTGTCCAAGGCTAAAAACTTTCAAATAGGGATTAAAACTAATGTCAATTGCAGTGGGAATGGTTGAAACGCTAGGCTTTCCAGCAGTAGTGGAAGCCGCTGATGCAATGGTGAAAGCTGCCCGCGTCACCTTAGTAGGTTATGAAAAAATTGGTAGTGGTCGAGTGACAGTCATTGTCCGTGGTGACGTTTCGGAAGTGCAAGCTTCTGTAGGCGCAGGAGTTGAATCTGTAAAGCGAGTTAATGGTGGACAAGTGCTGTCTACTCACATCATTGCTCGTCCTCACGAAAACTTGGAATACGTCCTCCCAATTCGTTATACAGAAGACGTAGAGCAGTTCCGGGAAAATGTGAATGCAATTCGCCCTTTCGGTAGAAGACCGTAATTTGTAATGCAAGTTGCCAAAGTTCGCGGCACAGTAGTTAGCACCCAAAAAGATCCAAGTCTCAGAGGTGTGAAACTACTGTTGTTACAATTAGTGGATGAAGATGGAAACATCCTGCCACAATACGAAGTAGCAGCAGATAGTGTGGGAGCAGGAGTAGATGAGTGGGTACTTGTCAGTCGTGGTAGTGCTGCTCGTCAAGTTACTGGAAATGAACAACGTCCATTAGATGCAGTAGTGGTGGCGATCATAGATACCATTTACGTTGAAGATCGCCTGATTTACAGCAAAAAAGATCAATATCAATAGTCATTGGTCATTAGTCATTGGTCATTAGTCATTAGTCATTAGCTCTCGACAAATGACAACTGACGAATGGCAACTGACAAATGACAATACAGGAGGAATCTCGCAATGGCAGTCCGCAGCACGGCGGCACCCCCAACCCCGTGGTCAAGGAATTTAGCTGAACCCCAAATCCATGAAACTTCCTTTGTACATTCATTCTCCAATCTAATTGGGGATGTACGAATAGGTGCAAATGTAATCGTTGCTCCGGGGACTACGATTAGAGCGGATGAAGGCACACCTTTTTATCTGGGTGAAAATACCAATATTCAAGATGGTGTTGTCATTCATGGGTTGGAGCAAGGCCGAGTAATTGGCGATGACCAAAATAAATACTCAGTATGGATTGGTAAAAACGCTTGCATTACCCACATGGCTCTAATTCATGGGCCAGCTTATGTAGGTGATAATTCCTTCATTGGCTTTCGCTCTACGGTGTTTAATGCCAGGGTGGGTGCAGGTTGCATCGTGATGATGCACGCTTTAATTCAAGATGTAGAGATTCCCTCTGGTAAGTATGTACCTTCGGGAGCGATAATTACCAGCCAGCAGCAAGCCGATCGCTTGCCAGATGTGCAAGATCAGGATAAGGAATTTGCTCATCATGTGGTTGGAATTAATCAGGCATTACGAGCTGGTTATCTCTGTGCTGCGGATAGCAAATGTATAGCACCCATTCGGGATGAGAACGCTAAATCTTATACAGGTAATGGTATTACTGTTTTAGAGTTGGAAAGGAGTAGTAAAGTGGCGAGCAATAGCTTGGGTGCAGAAACAATAGATCAGTTGCGGTATCTATTGGGGCAAGGGTATAAAATTGGTACGGAACATGTAGATCAAAGACGTTTCCGCACAGGTTCTTGGACTAGTTGTCAGCCAATCGAACCGAGATCGCTCGGTGAAGCGATCGCAGCATTAGAAAGCTGTGTAAATGATCATAGCGGCGAGTATGTCCGACTGTTTGGCATTGACAAAGATAGACGGCGTGTGCTAGAAGCCATTATCCAACGTCCCGATGATGATGCAAAACCAGCTACCAGCTTTAAAGCGCCGAATAGCAGTCATAGCAATGGCAGCTACAGCAGCAGTAATGGTAACGGTAACGGTTCTAGCAGTGGCAAAGTCAGTGGCGAAACTCTAGAGCAAATCCGCCACTTGTTGGCAGGTGGTTACAAAATCGGCATGGAACACGTGGATGAACGTCGTTTCCGCACTGGTTCTTGGACTAGTTGCAAGCCAATTGAAGCAACTTCCACAAATCAAGTCATCTCCGCCTTAGAAGAATGCATAGCAAGCCATCAAGGCGAGTATGTACGTTTAATCGGTATTGATACCAAAGCTAAACGGCGGGTATTGGAGACTATTATCCAACGTCCCAATGGTCAAGTAGCTTCCTCTGGTAGTCAGAAATCATTTACTACTAGTGCAGCACCCTCTGGTACGGGAACAGCTACCAGTAACCGCTTGAGTTCTGAAGTAGTAGACCAACTCCGGCATTTATTGGCTGGCGGATCGAAAATTAGCCTTGAACACGTAGATGAGCGCCGCTTCCGAACTGGTTCATGGACTAGTACTGGTCAAATTCAAGCCTCCTCAGAAAGAGAAGCGATCGCAGCCGTAGAAAGACAGTTAGGTGAATACGAAGGGGAATATGTACGCTTAATTGGTATTGACCCGAAAGCCAAACGGCGGGTATTAGAAACCATTATCCAACGTCCCAATGGTCAAGTAGCTTCCTCTGGTGGTCAAAAATCATTTACTAGCAATACACCCTCCGCAACAGCAACAGCAACAGCAACAGCAACCCGCTTGAGTACAGAAGTAGTAGGCCAACTCCGGCAATTATTGGCTAGCGGCTCAAAAATTAGCATTGAGCATGTAGATCAGCGCCGCTTCCGTACAGGTTCCTGGACTAGTACCGGTCAAATTCAAGCCTCCTCAGAAAGAGAAGCGATCGCAGCCGTAGAAAAACAACTCGGCGAATATCCCGGAGAATATGTGCGCTTAATTGGTGTTGACCCCAAAGCCAAGCGTCGCGTACTGGAAACGATCATTCAACGACCATAGTAGGGAATAGGGAATAGTGAATAGGGAATAGGAAATAGGGAATTTTAATATCCACCACTCACCACTCCCTAATAGTAGGGATTACGGAATTTTAATATTCACCATTTACCATTCACTACTCCCCATTCCCCGTTCCCTATTCCCCATTCCCCATTCCGGCTTCCGAGGTTAAAATTTCCATGTCTGTGCCGCCACTGCGCCTCAGCAATAACTTTGATTCTTACATTAGTGGTGAGGTGACTATTCATCCAAGCGCGGTACTTGCACCTGGTGTGATTCTCCAAGCGGCTGTAAACAGCAAGATCATCATTGGGCCAGGGGTCTGTATTGGCATGGGAGCGATTCTCCAAGTCCATGAAGGAACCCTAGAGGTAGAAGCAGGCGCAAACCTGGGAGCCGGGTTTTTGATGGTTGGCAAGGGCAAAATTGGAGAAAATGCTTGCATTGGTTCAGCAACAACAGTTTTTAACTATTCGGTTGAACCTGGACAAGTAATACCAGCGGGTTCAATTCTAGGAGACACCAGTCGGCAAATTGCTCAAACAAAGCCACTGGAACCATCTACAAATAACCCAGCTTCTACAAATGCACCACCGCAGCAGGAAGAAGAAAATGGCTTAGGGGGAGTTAAAGAAAAGGTAGTTTCCTCAACTAACCTCTCAGCCTCGGCTTTTGTGGATTTCAAACAAAACAAGTCGATTTCTTACTTTAAATCTTCCGCCACTCCACAAAACCAGCCTCCTCCAGTAGAAGAACCGACTCATGATGCTAACTCCACCTTGGAGGAAGCCGTCCAAACCTCTACAGAACATAACTCAGACCCCAGTCAGCCAACCACAGAATCCCCTAATGGTTTCGGGACTCAAATTTATGGACAAGGGAGCATAAGCAGACTGTTGACTACATTGTTTCCTCATAGACAATCATTGAACGACCCAAACTCTGACAATCAGTCCGAGTAAGTGTTAATTGTAAGTTGTCGGCTTTTTCCGTATTTTGGAGAATTGACATGGAAACATATAATCAACGGCCCATTCGTACCATACAGGGAGCAAGTAGTCAAGAAACCTATCAGGATACTGCTTTGGGTTTAGTTTCTACCCGCAGCTTTCCAGCGATCGTTGGAACAGCGGATATGATGCTGAAGTCAGCGGGAGTTCACCTCATTGGGTATGAAAAAACTGGTAGTGGTCATTGTACTGCGATCGTCCGCGGTGGAATTGCTGACGTGCGTCTGGCGGTAGAATCTGGTGTGCAAACGGCTGAACAGTTTGGTCAGCTAGTTTCTAGTTTGGTGATTCCCCGGCCTTATCCCAACCTAGATATAGTGCTTCCCATCACAACCCGTTTTACTAAATTGATGGAAGAGGGCAATTACAGCCGTCTGAGTAATCAAGCAATTGGTTTGGTAGAAACGCGAGGATTTCCAGCGATGGTAGGAGCTTGTGATGCCATGCTCAAAGCTGCTGATGTTCATTTAGCAGCCTATGAAAAAATTGGTGCGGGTTTGTGTACAGCTATTATTCGTGGTTCCGTAGCAAATGTGGCAGTAGCAGTAGAAGCGGGAATGTTTGAGGCCGAACGCATTGGGGAATTAAATGCAGTCATGGTAATTCCCCGACCCCTCGACGAAATGGAGCTAACCTTGCCATTAGCAAGATGTTGGATAGAAGAACGCGAACCGTTAAACTTACCAGTGAATATTAAAGAACAAGTTGCCGAAATCGAGGTACTAAGGTTACCAGATTTAACCAAGCTACCTACAAAAGTTCAGGAAGAATTATGGAATGATGAATGATGATAGATGAATTTTTAAAAAATCATCATTCATCGTTTAGATGGAAGGCATCTTACGCTTTTGCTGTTCTGATAATAGCTTCTTCAATCCATAAGTAGAATACTTTTGTTTTAATATAAATAATAGAGTTTTATCTATAATAAAACTCGTAACTTTCTGTGAGCATTGCCATATCATTTGCCAGTGTTCAGCAATACTAGTTTTATATCTCTTAATCGCTATATACAGGAGAATACACCCTTGAACCAAGCGACGCTGCACCAGTTAAAGGTGTTCGAGGCGGCGGCACGGCACAGTAGCTTTACTCGTGCTGCTGAGGAATTGTTTCTCACCCAACCTACCGTTTCTATGCAGATCAAGCAACTCACAAAATCGGTAGGTTTGCCATTATTTGAGCAAGTGGGGAAGCGATTGTATCTGACAGAAGCAGGACGGGAATTATTTGCCACTTGTCGGCAGATTTTTGACAATATAGCCCAGTATGAAATGAAAGTGGCAGATTTAAAAGGGCTAAAACAGGGACAATTACGCTTGGCAGTAATTACAACAGCAAAATACTTTATTCCACGTTTGTTAGGGCCCTTTTGCGAACTCTATCCAGGGATTGATATCTCGCTGCAAGTAACAAATCACGAACAAATTTTAGAACGAATGAGTCAAAATTTGGATGACTTATATATTATGAGTCAAATTCCAGACAATCTCGATGTGACTTGTGAACCATTTTTAGAAAATCCTTTGATAGTCTTTGCACCGACTCATCATCCGTTATCCAAGGAAAAAAATATTCCTATACAACGCTTGTCTAACGAACCTTTTATTATGCGGGAACCTGGATCAGGAACTCGTCGCGCCGTCCAAAAGCTATTTGAAGAAGAAGGGATAACGGTAAAAGTCAAGCTAGAATTGGGAAGTAATGAAGCAATTAAACAAGCGATCGCAGGTGGTTTAGGAATTTCTGTTTTATCCCGTCATACCTTACTGTCAGACACTTCAGAGTTTAGCATTTTAGATGTACAACACTTCCCCATTCAGCGACATTGGTACATGGTTTACCCATCTGGCAAGCAGCTATCTATAGTCGCTCGTGCCTATTATGAGTATCTACTAGCTGCGGCAAAGAATTTTGTCGAGCAAAATGTTGATCCTGTTTCTAATAGTGCGTTTGAACCTATTCACGGGTAAAATAATTCGTAATTCGTAATTCGTAATTACGAATTACCTAAAAGGGTTGACTGTTAGACCAGTAAACATTGACAATTAACCAGCAGAATCATTAAGAATGGGGGAAAACTAGTAGTGGTTAACCCGGAAATACCATCTTGGCGCAAAACAGTACAAAGCGAGATTGTAGCTGTTACCGTGTATGCTGACAGAGCATTAGTTACACGGCGGGGTGTAGTTGATTTAACAGGAATTGAACAGGAATTAGTAATTACCCCAGTGCCAATGACTCTAGAAACTGAGTCTGTCAGGGTTAGCGGTACTGGTACGGTAGAGGTGCGCTTGGTGGGAGTTAGTAGCGATCGCATCTACACTAATGAACCGGTAGCGGAGCGGGTAGCACATTTGACAAGGCAAATCCAGCAATTAGAAGCCGAAAAACGCCACCTCCAAGCTCAGGTGGATGCTTTAGCATTGCAATCTAGTTTTATCGCTGGCTTACGTGAGAAAACAGAAGAACCCTTTTCACAGAGTTTGTCGCGGAAAAATCTCAGCCTTAGCGAAACTTTGGATTTTTTGAACTTTCTTGGAAGCCAGTATAGTGAATATGCGATCGCATCTGGAGAGTGCAAAACCCAACAGCAGGAATTAGACAAACAACTGCAAGCACTCCACACCTCATTGCAAAAAATTCAAACGCCCCATCCCAAAGAGAGTTTTAACTTAGTTGTAGCAGTTGAAGTAGCGGGTGAAGGAAAATTTGAATTAGAGGTATCCTACATAGTAAATCGCGTTAGTTGGAATCCCCTTTATGACTTACGCTTTAGCACTACCAGCGATATTGTACATCTGAGCTACCTTGCAGAAATCACTCAAAGCACTGGCGAAGATTGGATTGGTGCAAATCTCACCCTTTCTACCGCTAAACCAGGATTAGGTACACTCCCACCTAAACTTGAACCCTGGTATATTGATGCCCCACGTCCACAACTGTTACAAAGACACCGATTTACTGCCCAGCCACCACTGCTACCTACCATAGCAGAACCGCCTGCTTCTGCTGCCAGAGCGGATTGGCAAGAACAAGATGAAGTTGCAGAGGATAGTCTTATCCCAGCAGAAACCGTTACAGCAGAAGTATCCAAAGAAGGGACTGTAGTTACCTTTAAATTGAATAGTGGTGGCAATATTCCCAGTGATGGCGCACCCCATAAAACTACGATTTTTAATGACGATTATCCTTGTAGCTTCGATTATGTAGCAATGCCACGCTTGGTAAGCTTTGCTTATCTACAAGCGAATGTGAAAAATAATCCCAACGGTGCGACTTTGTTACCAGGCAAAGCGAATATTTTCCGCGATAACGTTTTTATCGGGACAACTCAGTTAGAGAATATTGCACCAGGGCAAGAATTCAAACTGAACTTAGGAATTGACGAAGGTTTAAAAATTGAGCGCGACTTAGTTGAGCGTCTGGTAGACAAAAGATTGATTAGCAACCAGCGCCGGATTACTTATAGTTATCGGCTGATAATTACTAACTTACTCGATAAAGAAGTAAATTTGAAACTAACTGAACAATTGCCAGTTAGCCGCAACGAGCAAATTAAAGTGCGTCTCAGTCGCAGCAACCCACAGATTCAAGTTGGTGAAATGGGGATTTTAGAATGGCAGTTAACTCTTCCACCCCAAGAGCGACGAGAGGTATATTACCAGTTTAATGTAGAACATCCTCCTGACCTAATGGTAGTTGGGTTAGATATCTAGGGAATCTCAAAATTAAAGGAGGCATTCAAGATCCGCCTCGTACTTTGCCACTTAGAGCGACAAGAAACTTTGGAAGGCTAAAAAGGAAGCAGGAGCATCTCACTTTTACAAATAAACCAGGCGATTAGAAATCGCCGCTACGCAAACTCAAAGAATTTGAAACCCACGGAAGTGGGTTTTGTTTGTATAGCTGCGAGTTCCATTCGCCAGAGCTAGCCGCGTAGACCGCAGCGACGACTTAAGAGGCATCCCAATACGGTTCGGATAAGGTTTTGTGATGAAATTTATAGATCACAAAGACGCGATAAATCGCCGTCTCTACAAAGGACTGATTATTGTCAAGACGGCGATTTATCGCGTCTCTTCCCTTAACCGAACCGTATTGAGAGGCATCCGGCTTTGGCAGACTCGAACCGCTTTGCCAAAATCTGCGATCGCTGATAAGTCAGCTTTATATCTACCATTAATCTTTTTTGTCAAGTCCTATTGACGATTTGTAACAAACTTGTTATATTTATTTACATAAGATAACAAAACAAAGAAAAGAAAAAACTATGTACACCACCACTAACGAAGACGGCATTCTCAACAACTACGCAGCAGAACCAAAGATGTACTACGCTGAGTACCCAGCGATTTGGGAACAACGTAAATACGTTTTACAGGGTCTTTTTGCAACTTTAATCGTCACCACTTTAGTTTTGGTTGGTTTTACCGTTAGCTAAGATTTTTGATTTCGGTATCGCTGTATCTCATCGTCATTCTCACTTCTCGACTTTACCCCGGCTAATTTAGCCGGGGTTTTTTGTGTTTTATACATCGCAAAAAGTGAGTGGGATATCAATTCTGCTTGGGTAAAGCATTTTGAACTCGGAATTGGGTTTTGGGTAAAGGTTAAAGGTTTTTTCTTTCCCCTTACCCCTTACCCTTTTCCCCAAAACCCGATGGGATATTGCGTTGTCAAATAACAGCGTTGGCGTAGCCCGCCGCAGGCATCGCCTGACAACAAGCCACTGGTCAGCCATAAAATAAAGACAAATCAATAAAAGGGGGTGTTTATGGCAACCCAACTCGGTGAACCTAAATCTTCAACAGAACTGGTAATATCTTGGGAAGCATTGCCCGCAGATTTTCACCTAGAGGATGAACCAGTGGAAAATACAGGTCAGCCACTATTGGCTGGTGCTTTGCGCGAAAGCCTTGAGATAAGTGGTTTCATCCAACCGCAGATGTTGATAGCCTCAAATTTTGGACTTTGTGCAACGATAAACGGGCAATTTGTTGCTAAAGCACCCGACTGGATTTATGTGCCATCGGTAAATCAGATTTTAGGAGAACGCAAAAGTTATACACCCAATTTAGATGGAGATATTCCGGCAATTGTGATGGAATTTCTATCTGACACAGAGGGTGGAGAATACTCTTTTAAACGAACCTATCCACCAGGAAAATGGTTTTTTTACGAGCAGATTCTTCAAGTTCCAATTTACGTAATTTTTGACCCAAATGGTGGTTTGTTAGAATTTTACCAACTCGATAACAGGCGCTACGAGTTAAAGCAACCTGATGAAAATGGTCGTCATTGGATTGATTCAATGGGTTTATTTCTGGGAACTTGGGAAGGAACAAAAGAAGCTAGAACAGGTTACTGGTTGCGCTGGTGGGATGAGGCAGGTAATTTGTTACTTTGGGCAGTGGAACAAATTGAACAGGAACGCCAGCAAAAAGAACGGCTAATTGCCTATTTACAATCTCAAGGTATTGATCCAAATAATTTGCCTTAGCATATACCCGTAGTAGCTACAACCGTTACGCTTATGAAGGATGCGGTCGTCATAGAGAAATTCAAGCACGGGTGAAAAAGCTACTCGCAGAGAAAAAAGCAAGAGAGGAAAAAAAATAGCGTTTTTGCTGAATCAAAAGCCAGAATTATTCGTCACTTAGACTATCAATTCCCTACTTACTTCTACTGGAGGATGATTTATGTCATCACAACTGATTCGGTTGATTTCTTTGGGCAGTATTGGCTTATCTTTGTGTCTGGGAAATTCGGCAGCGATCGCGCAATATGATTCTACTGGCGATGGCGTTGTTGTACCAACAATACCATCAGGTGGCTCATCAGTACCAATTGACACATCTACAGGCATACCACCTTCACCCTCAGTTGACGGTACAACTCGGTTTAGCTGTCAGACTTACAATGGACAGTATACTGTCATGTATCAGCCACAAAGTCAACCAGGACAATTCTTTCCTTGGGCGGCACCTGCGGCTTTGGGTGGTGGTTGGGACGCACAAAAGCGTTGTGCAGCGATCGCTAGTCGCTTAGAACTTTATCGCCCAGATGGCTTACAAGAACTCCAGACATCGGTAGAAAATAACGAAAATACTGTCTGCGTCACAACTGAAACGAACCCAAACTGTAGAATTGTGCTGACAGTCCCCCGTGGTAAAGATCCTGTTGTTATCCGCAATAGCATTTTTCAAAACTTGACTACTGCTGATAGTGGACAGCAAACCATAGCTGTTAACACTTATGGCAATCGCAATAGTGGAAGCAACGAAATATATAATTTAGGACGCACACTTTTGGGTAGTGGCAATAATCGGGTTAGTTCATCTAGAAGTGGGATTAATTTGAAACCTTTCCTCGATCGCCAAGATGGTGGTACTGGAAATAATTTGCGGAGTGGAGTAGCAATTCGTCGTCAGTCTCAACCTAACGGTGCTCGTCTAGCTCCTGGTAAGTTCCGGTAAGCAAGAGTGGCTTTTAATACAAAATGACTTTCAAATAAAAAATATCCAACTACTTATTCTGGGGCGGGCATCTTGTCCGCCTTTTTTATGCAATACGCTTGGGTTAAGGGCGAATAGTACAAAATTGTGGGTTTTCAAGACGCGATAAATCGCCGTCTCTACATGAACTTTATCGCTTTTTTATGGGCGTAAAATTGCTGCCCCTCCGACTTCTTCAACTAAATCCAGGTTTATTTCTCAGAGCAACTGACTAGCAAATATTTGTTCTTTTAACCTTTTGCTAGCGGTTTCTTAATGTTGCCGAGATAACTTGAGGTTGCTGAATATGGATTAATGCTAGTAAAATCCGTAGCTTTTTTGACCACAAAATAGTTTTTTTTGATAGTGATATTGCGATTGTCAATATGACTTGATTATGTTTGCAAATTATTCCTGAATATCAGCTTTTCAGGTGGTTCTCAAACAATACAAAATAAATTGAAGGAGACGTTATTAATGGCTTTGACACAAGGCGATATTGCTTTTATCTCTTTCAATGCCGATGAAGATGGTTGGTCTATTGTCACGTTTGTAGACATAGACCCGGATACAATCATTTACTTCACTGATAACGAAGCTACTAGCCTGACAGCTTTTAACACTGGGGAGTCTTATTTTCAGTGGAACTCCGGAGCTAGTGCAATTACTGCTGGTACTGTAATTCGTTTCAGCGCAGTTGACAATGCTGCTAATCTAGCAGCGTCAATTGGTACATTCAGTAGGGTTAGCGTTTCTGGTAGTGCTAACTATGGTCTTGCTGCATCTGATGAGACTCTTTATGCTTATCTCGGCACTAGCGCCACTGCTCCCACCACATTTCTGGCTGGTGTGTCAAGTGAGGGGACGACAAATCTAACTCCTGCTGGGCTAAGTAATGGAGTTAATGCGATCGCACTCTCGAATGACTCTGACTATGGGGTATATAATGGTTCACGCAGTGGACAAGCCAGTTTTGCCAACTACAAACCGCTTGTTAACAACATCGCCAATTGGTTCGATGGTGGAGATGGTAGTTATGCTGCAACAGTCCCAGATACCACAAACTTTGCGATCGCTAGTGGAAATCCCACAGTCAATTTATCTGTAAACGCTAACTCCGGAACTGAAGCAGGTACAACCCAAATTACAGTTACGGCTACTGCTTCTAGTGCTGTTTCCGGTAATCAAACAGTTAACTTAGGCGTAAGCGGAACTGACATCACCGCCGGAGATTACAACCTCAGCAACAATATCATCACAATTCTTGACGGACAAACCGCAGGTTCCGTCACCTTCACCGTTGTAGATGATGCTGTAATTGAAGGCACAGAAACCGCTACATTAACCATCAGTAATCCTTCCGCAGGTATTACACTGGGCACTACTTCTCAAAATATCACGATCGCTGATAACGATGCTGTGTTTCCAATTGTCAACTTATCCCTCAGCAGCACTACTGGCTTGGAAGCAAACACAACAGCTATCACCGTTACTGCGACTGCATCCAGTGCCGTATCTGGGAATCAGAGCGTTAATTTAGGGGTTTCGGGAACAGGCATCACCAGTGGAGATTTTTATCTCACCAACAATATCATCACCATTCCTAGCGGAGAAACCACTGGTTCTGTTACCTTTATCGTTGCCGATGATGCGATCGCAGAAGGAATAGAAACCGCAACATTGACCATTGGTACACCCTCCGCAGGTATTATCCTGGGCAGCACCACTTCCCAAAATATTACGATTACCAACAATAACTCCAGCTTTTTGGAGAAAATTGGCGGTTTCACCAGTACAAATGGAGCCGAAATATCCGCCTTTGATCCTGGAAGCGATCGCCTGTTTGTGGTTGCTGGCAGCATAATTGAAATTTATAATGTCAGCAACACAGGTGCAGTAACCTCGGCTGGTACTTTGACAACAGGATTTACTCCCCCCGCAGGTACGCAAGCCATTCCCAACAGCGTGGCGGTGAAAAATGGCATTGTCGCAGTCGCTTACGCCATCCAAAACACCACCACAAACGCCCAACAGACAGGACAAGTGAGTTTCTACAATGCCGCCAATGGCAACTTCTTGAACTCGGTGGCGGTGGGTGCATTACCCGATATGCTCACCTTTACCCCCGATGGTACGAAGGTATTAGTAGCAAATGAAGGAGAACCCAACAGCTACGGGCAACCAAATTCGGTAGATCCTGAAGGTTCAGTCAGTATTATTAATATTTCTGGTGGCGTGGCTAATGCAACCGTTGCTCAAGCCTCATTTACCAGCTTCAATAGCCAAATCGCCACACTCAAAGCCGCAGGTGTACGGATTACTGGACCCGGCTCGACGGTAGCACAAGATTTAGAACCAGAGTATATTGCAGTAGCTCCAGACGGTAAAACCGCACGGATTACATTGCAAGAAAACAATGCGATCGCTATTCTGGATATTGCTAGCGCCACCATCACCAGCATTTTGCCTCTGGGTGCGAAAAATCACAATCTCCCAGGTAACGGATTAGATGCTAGCGATCGCGATGGTAAAATCAATATTCAGAATTGGCCGGTGTTTGGGTTATATCAACCAGATGCGATCGCTAGCTTCAGTGCCAACGGACAAACCTACTACATCACCGCCAACGAAGGAGATTCCCGCGACTACACTGGTTTTAGCGAGGAAATCCGGGTGGGTGCAGCCGGATATGTTTTAGATCCAACTGTTTTCCCAAATGCGGCAACTCTCAAAAATAATGCCAATCTGGGACGGTTGCAATTAACCGGGGCCACAGGTGATATCGATGGAGACGGAGATTTCGATCGGATCGAAGCATTGGGGGCGCGTTCCTTTTCGATTTGGGACGCAAGCGGTAATCAGATATTCGACAGTGGTGACCAATTTGAACAAATCACCGCAACTAAAGTACCAACTCTGTTTAACTCAGATGGTGCAGCTGATACTTTTGACAGCCGTAGTGATAACAAGGGGCCCGAACCCGAAGGCGTAGTGATCGGAGTCATCAACAACCGCACTTATGCTTTTGTTGGTTTAGAACGGACTGGCGATGTCATCGTTTATGAAGTGACAAATCCGCAAGCGCCAAGCTTCGTTCAATATATCAACACTCCCGAAGATATTGCGATCGAAGGGCTAACCTTTGTCTCGGCAGCTGATAGTCCCACAGGCAAGCCTTTGTTAGTTACCACAAACGAAGTCAGCAAAACGGTTGCGGTGTTTGAAGTAACTCCATCCGTTCGGATTAGCGACATTCAGGGAACGGGGCATATTTCATCCTTTAGAAATCAGACTGTCAGTAATGTAGCGGGAATTGTTACGGTTAAAACAAGTAACGGTTTTTACTTGCAAGACCCCACTCCAGACAGCGATGATCGCACTTCCGAAGCCATTTTTGTTTTCACATCATCAGCACCAACTGTATCCGTCGGTGATTCCATATTAGTCAGTGGAACAGTTACAGAGTTTCGTCCAGGTAATAATGCCAATAACCTGACGACCACAGAAATTACTAGCCCGACGATAGTCAACCTTTCCAGTGGAAATGCTTTGCCAACTGCCACGATTTTGGGTAATGGTGGCAGAACTATTCCAACAACGGTAATTGATAACGACACTACTGGTAATATCGAAACTGGAACAACCACCTTTGACCCTGCCCAGGATGGCATTGATTTCTACGAAAGCTTAGAAGGAATGCTAGTCCAGATAAATAATCCTGTGGCAGTTAGTCCGACAAATTCTTTTGGGGAAATTTGGGTACTAGCAGACGATGGTGCTAATGCCACCGGACGTACAGCCCGTGGCGGTATCGTAATTAGCCCTAACGATTTTAATCCAGAGCGTATCCAAATTGATGACACCCTATTTACCTCTGGTAGCTCACCCAAAGTTAACGTCGGTGCTACTTTGGAAACGATTACAGGTGTGGTGGATTATAACTTTAGCAACTATGAAGTTCTACCTACCTCAGTGACAGTGACTTCAAACTCACTGACCAGGGAAGTCACTAATTTAACTCCCACTACCGACCAACTGACAGTTGCTACCTACAACGTCGAAAACCTTGACCCAGGTGATGATCCAACCAAGTTTAACAACCTGGCTAACCGCATTGTTAATAATCTGAAATCCCCAGATATCATTAGTTTGGAAGAAATTCAGGACAATAACGGGCCGACAAATGATAGCGTCGTTGATGCCAGCGCCACTTTCCAAAAATTAATTGATACAATCATTGCTGCTGGTGGCCCCACATATCAATATCGGCAAATTAACCCAGTAGACGATACGAACGGCGGTGAACCTGGGGGAAATATCCGGGTTGGCTTCTTATTTAATCCCAGTCGTGTCAACTTTGTAGATCGCCCCGGTGGTAGTTCTACTGCCAGTACCACAGTTACCAATGTCTCTGGTGTTCCCACAGTTTCTAATAGTCCTGGTTTAATCGACCCCACCAACTCCGCTTTTACCAGCAGTCGTAAGCCGTTAGTAGGTGAATTTACTTTCAACGGTGAAACTGTTTATGTAATTGGCAATCACTTTAACTCTAAAGGTGGCGACCAACCATTATTTGGGCCGAATCAACCACCAACTCTCACTAGCGAAACCCAGCGTCAGCAACAAGCTACCCTGGTGAAAAACTTTGTCAGCAGTATTTTAGCGATCGACCCCAATGCCAATGTCGTAGTGGCGGGTGACTTAAATGACTTTGAGTTTTCCAACCCCGTCAACACCATAGAAAGCGCTGGACTGACTTCCTTAATTGAAACTCTGCCGCAAAATGAGCGTTACACCTACAACTTTCAAGGTAATGCCCAAACCCTTGACCACGTTTTAGTTAGTAACAACTTGCTCAACAAGCTAGATGGGTATGATGTCGTTCACATAAACTCAGAGTTTGCTGATCAGGATAGCGATCATGACCCTAGCGTGGCTCGGTTTAATCTCCCTAAAAACAATGCTCCCACGGTAGTACAACCGATTGACGACCAAATCATCTCTACAAACAAACCCTTCTCTTTCAATGTCAGTAACAAATTTGCTGACATCGATCAAGGCGATACCCTCAGCTACAGTGCTACAGGCTTACCCGCTGGATCGAGTATCGTTGCAAACACAGGTGTAATATCTGGCAATATCTCCCAAACTGGGATTTTTGCAGTCACAGTTACCGCTGCTGATGGCAAAGGCGCTAATGTTAGCGATACCTTTGACCTGACTGTGGCCAATAACAAGGCGACATTTGGCAACGATATCATCTTTGTTAGCGAACTTACGGGTTTGAACAAATACATAGTCAATGCTCTAGCTGGAAGCGATCGCGTTATCGGCACTAATGGCAGTGAGTTAATCAATGGTGGAGCAGGTAATGATTACCTGGATGGCAAGGGAAGCATAGATGTACTCCTTGGCGGCGATGGCAATGACACAATTTTAGGTGGACTTGGCAGTGACGCACTTTCTGGGGGTAATGGTGATGACCGCCTGATTGGTTGGGGGGGCGGCACAAACGAAATCGACCTCCTCAACGGCGAGCAAGGTGCAGATACTTACGTCTTGGGTGATGTGACTTCAGTTTTCTATGCCAATTCCGGCAACAGTGACTACGCCTATATTCTCAACTTCCAAGCAAACGATCAGATTCAGCTTAAGGGAGTTGCTAACAATTACTCACTAGGGTCAGTTAGATCGGACGTGGGCATTTTCACCAACAATGGAGCGGAATTGATTGCTGTTGTGGAAAACGGGTTAAACCGGAATACCAATTTGGCAACAGATACTCGTTTCGTCTTTGTTTAACGCAGATTCCTGCGATCGCTTGGCTCATGCAGAGGCGCAGAGTCGAATGGCACAAAAGCCCAAAAGGTTGTGTCGTCTCGTTCCCAGCCTGGAGGCTGGGAATGTATTTAAAAGAGGCTCTGCCTCAATTCAATCTACTGGAGGCGGAGCCTCCCAGAATGGATTCCCAGCCTGGAGGCTGGGAACCAGTCAGAACAAGGGCTGTATCTTTTCTTAGTGCCATTCGGCGCAGAGTCCCAGTGAGTAAGAGTTGGAATGCAAGAAACGCCCATTCCGCACTCCCAATTTTAAAAGCAGTCTCATGTCTGGAATCTACCTGAGAATTAAACTATGGTAACTACAAGCACAATTCGCTTTTCCCAGTTCAATGCTTCTTTGAATCGGAACGCTGAAGGTCAGTTATTAAGTGATTTATCTACCCCCGATAATGCTCAGGCAAAGGCGGTTGCAGAAATCATCCAGCGCAATAACCCAGATGTGCTACTAATTAACGAGTTTGACTACTCCCCGGAAGCAGTTCAACTATTCCAGCAAAATTATCTAGCCATCAGCCAAAACGGTACAACTCCCGTTGACTACCCCTACTTCTACATCGCTCCTTCCAATACGGGTATTGCTTCTGGCTTTGACTTGAACAACGACGGTACAGTAGGAAATGGCGATGATGCTTTCGGATTCGGGAATTTCCCTGGTCAATATGGGATGTTGCTGCTGTCCAAATATCCCATCGATACCGCCAATATCCGCACCTTTCAAAACTTCCTTTGGAAGGATATGCCCAATGCCTTGCTTCCCGATGACCCCGCAACACCACAGGCAAATGATTGGTATTCTGCCGAGGAACTCGAAGTTGTGCGTCTTTCCTCCAAGAGTCATTGGGATGTACCCATTCAGGTGAATGGCGAGACAATTCACATCCTCGCCAGCCACCCCACACCCCCAACCTTTGATGGGCCAGAAGACCGCAACGGTAAGCGCAACCACGACGAGATTCGCTTTTGGGCAGACTATATCACCCCTGGTAAAGGTAATTACATTTATGATGATCAGGGCAAAATGGGCGGTATTGCTGCTGGGTCAAGCTTTGTGATTGCGGGTGATCAAAATGCAGACCCGTTAGATGGTGATAGTTTTGACAACGCTATTCGCCAACTGTTGCAAAATCCCAATATCAATACTAATGTCATCCCTAGCAGTCTGGGTGGCTCTCAACAAGCAGATTTGCAGGGTGGTGCTAACGCTAGCCAAAAGGGTAATCCTAGATTTGATACCGCAGACTTTGCTGATAATGCTCCCGGAAATCTGCGGACTGACTATGTGTTGCCCTCCGCTGACCTGAGAATTGCCGACTCAGGAGTATTTTGGCCTCTGAATACTGATTCAACTTTTCCCTTGATAGGTACTTTTCCCTTCCCCAGTTCTGACCATCGCTTGGTGTTTGCAGATGTGCAAACTGGGCCAAATGAACCAGGTAAAACCATTCCTCGTGCAGAATTTGTAGAAGAAACCACCTTTGTTACTGGCTTTATTCCTGCTGGTGTGGCGGGAACTGTGAATGGGGTAGAGACTCCACTGGGGGGACTATCTGGCGTCACTTACGATGCAGCGAATAACCGCTACTACGCTATTTCAGACGATCGCTCGCAATTTGGCCCCGCCCGCTTCTATACTTTCACTGCTGATAGTGAGGTGACTTTTACCAATGTCACACCTCTGAAAGATAGTGATAACAACTTATTTGCAACATTTAGTATTGACCCAGAAGGCATTGCTTTAACTAACAATGAGACTGTTTTCATCTCTTCTGAAGGTGAAGTTAATCCTGGTGCAGGTCGAGTTAGCAATCCCTTTATTAAAGAATTTTCGCTTACAACAGGCCAAGAAGTGCGATCGCTATTTGTCCCCAGCAAATTCCTGCCAGTAGTTCAGGATACCAACAGCAACGGTCTTGTAGATGCAGGTGACACGCAGACATCGGGTGTTTACAATAATTTGGGATTTGAAAGCCTCACCATCACACCCGACCAAAAAACCCTATTCACCGCTACCGAAAACGCACTTTCTCAAGATGGATTAAGGGCTTCACTCACCAGCGGCAGCCGTTCCCGAATTCTGCAATACAATCTGCTTAGTGGACAACCAGAAAAAGAATACCTCTACATTACTGATGCGATCGCGGATGTACCCAACCCTAGCACAGGCTTTGCTGACAATGGTTTAGTAGATTTACTTGCGATCGATAACCGAGGAACCTTGCTGGCGTTAGAGCGTTCTTTTGCACAAGGTGTAGGCAACACTATCAAAATCTACGAAGTTTCACTGCAAGGATCAACAGATATTAGCTTCTACGATTCTCTCAATAATCTGAGTACTGAGCAACTAGAAGCTATCCAACCCGCTCAAAAACGTCTGTTGTTGAATTTAAATGATCTGGATTTGCCTAACGGTACAGATAACATCGAAGGCATCACCTTTGGCCCCAAACTAGCAGATGGTCGTCAGTCGATTGTGTTGGTAAGTGATAACAACTTCAACCAGAGCCAATTTACCCAAATCCTCACGCTGGATGCAGACTTAGTTCCAACTGCTGCACCCACGGTAGAAACTCGTCCCGATTTGTTGGATGATGAAACACTCCCAGTCGATCAACGTGCCGATGCTGATGATCCAGCCATCTATATTAATGCTACAAACTCTGCTGATAGCCTAGTATTAACCTCAGTGAAAAATGGCGGACTGCGGGTTTATGACTTGTCTGGTAATTTGTTAGAGACAATTAATCCCGGTGGTATTCGCTACAACAACATTGACCTACAATACGGTTTTAAATTAGGCGATCAATCTATTGATATTGCCGTAGCTAGCGATCGCAACAATGATAAACTAGCAATCTTCAAAATTAACCCCAACCCTGGTGCTGACGGCAATTACCTGGAAGATATTACCGACAGCAGTCTTGGTACTCTCTTCCAAGGGCTACCTTTTGAAGAACCTTATTCCTCATCTTCTCGGAGTGCTTACGGGCTAGCATTGTACCGTAGTCCAATCACCAATGATTATTATGTCTTTGCCAATCGCCGCGAAACTGGAGATGTCGCTCAGTTTAAACTGATTGATAAAGGTAATGGCAAAATTGGTATTGAACGAGTCCGAGAATTTACTGTACCAACAATTGGCGATCGCGATCCGCAAACAGAGGGTATGGTAGTAGACCAGGAAACTGGTTTCCTCTACATCGGCCAAGAAAATGTCGGTATCTGGAAGTTCCAAGCAGAACCAGACGGTGGGACAACTGGCAAGCTAATTGATCAAGTCAGAGATTTGGGCGGTACTAACCTTACTGATGACGTAGAAGGACTGACCATTTATTACGGCAAAAATGGCACAGGCTACTTATTAGCATCCAGCCAAGGTGACAATACCTTTGTGGCCTACACCCGTGAAGGTAACAACGAATACGTGGGTAACTTTGCCGTTGGAAACAATGGGCCAATTGACAGCGTACAAGAGTCAGACGGCGCAGATGTAATTAACGTGCCACTGGGGCCTAACTTTCCATTTGGTTTATTTGTGACTCAAGATGGCTCTAATGAACCTGCCACAATAGTCAGCGATGAAGGTGAAGAAGAAAATATCAGTTCTAACTTCAAGTTTGTACCTTGGGAAAATATTGCCAATGCCTTCCCTAATTCTCTAACTATTGACACCACTAGTTACGATCCACGCAATCCTGTTGCCCAAGCCAAACTGACTATCTATGAATTTGAAAACCTACCTAAGTTAGGAACAACCTCTGAAAATCAAGATATTTTATTAGGTGGTTTCTCTGGATTGTATTTCCAAGGGTTTGCAGCAAATGGGAATCTGAAGTTTGTCACTCACACAGACAGGGGCCCCAATGGAGAACCTGATGGTGTAAACAGACCATTTTTATTACCCGACTTCCAACCAGAAATAGTCAGCTTTGAACTCAACCGCACCACAGGTGAAATCAATATTACCAAGAGAACGGGGCTATTCCGTCAAGATGGGACAACGCCATTAACTGGATTGCCTAACTTGCAAGCTGTAGGAAACGGTTTAGCCTACACAGATGAAATTGCCGTTGACTTAGACAGCAATGTTCTCGCTAACGATCCTTTGGGTGCTGACTTAGAGGGAATTGTAATTGCGGAAAATGGAGATTACTGGCTGGTAGATGAATACCGTCCGGCAATTTATCACTTTGATGTTGATGGTAAACTGATTGACCGCTTTATTCCCCAAGGAACCGCCACAGCATCCGACCCAGATCAACCAGGCAGAACATTTGGCACTGAGGTATTGCCAGAAGTTTATGCCCAACGCCGCAATAACCGGGGATTTGAAGCTGTCGCTCTGGAAGGTGATAAATTATACGCCTTTATCCAAAGTCCAATTGATAATCCAGATGTCGCCAATGATGCGACTTCCAGAAGTTCTCTCAACCTGCGAATTCTAGAGTTTGATATTGTCACCAAGCAGGTAACAGGAGAGTATTTATATCGCTTAGAAGGTCTACCGGCAACTGATAAGATTGGCGATGCAGTTTCCTTGGGTAACGGCAAATTTGCGGTAATTGAGCGAGATGACAATGGTACGTCTGCTGGCAATAAACTAATTTACCAAATTGATTTAGCCGGGGCGACTAACATCAACAACCCTGCTAACTTTACCTTACCGGCTGATAAAACCATTGAACAACTTACCTCTGCCGAGTTAGCTACTGCCAATATTACCCCTGTCACCAAAAGTCTAATTGCTAATGCCGCTCAGTTGGGTTACACCGGAGTAGAAAAATTAGAAGGTTTGGCGCTGGTAGCACCCAACACTCTGGCTTTGCTTAACGACAACGACTTTAACGTTACGGGTAATACGCCTGCTGAAAAACTCGGCATTCTCGAATTACCCAATAACCTAACAGTTGTAGAGCCTCCTTTCCCGAACGGTTTTGGTTCTAGCAACAGTGATACTGTCAATCTTGAGCCAGGACAATTCTTTAGTGCAGGTGATGGCGCAGACTTTGTAGAAGGTACTGAAGGTAACACAATCGAGGCGGGGAACGGTTATGACACCGTACTTGCAGGGAGTGACTCTTCAGTATTTGGGGGAGAGGGTAATGATCAGATATTTATTGGCCAAAATGGCCCGGCTAAAAATACCAATGCTGATGGTGGCAACGGTGATGATTTGATTGTCGTCGTAGAAGCTAGTGGTAGTAATAATCTGTTTGGTGGGGCAGGTGATGATACTCTCACAGTAATTGAAGGTTCTCGCCAATCATTATTCGGTGGTTCCGGTAATGATAACCTTAGCAGTGGCGGTAGCAATAACCGTCTCTCCGGTGGTTCTGGAGATGACAAACTTTTCTCAAATATCAATGATTCGCTATTTGGTGGCGATGGTGATGATGTGCTATTTGCCGGTCAAGGAGGTAGTAATCGCCTGAGTGGTGGTGCTGGTGCTGACCAATTCTGGATTGCTAATGGTAGTCTGCCAATTAGTAATAACATCGTGACTGATTTCACAGTCGGGATTGACAAAATTGGGCTTGGCGGTGTTGGCGTAACTCAATTTTGTGGACTAACGCTGTCGCAACAGGGTAATGACACTTTGGTGAAAATAGGAAATACTGAGTTGGCTTCATTGTTGGGAATTATCTCAACTAGCGTGACTGCAAATGACTTTGTTTTCTCTCCTAGCGTCGTGGCTTAATTTGTTGCCTAGCGTTATCCCAATCCTAAATCATTTCTAAACAACGAGATCCCCGACTTCTTAAAGAAGTCGGGGATCTAAATATTTCATGTATTGCAAAAATTTTCATGAATTTATAAGCCAATACAGTTCAGAATGAGCAACAAAACCCTCATGTAGAGACGGTGATTTATCGCGTCTTCAAATACCAATTACCTACACCAATAAACCTTAAGCCAAGCGTATTGATTTATAAGCCCTTACAATTTATAAAAATATGCGATCGCTAGCCAACTCAGACTGAAAAATTAAGTTTTATATTTTCAAATATATCAAGAAATAATTAAATAGCCAAACTATCAAGATTAAACGTCAATTGGTGGATTTCATTTATCAAACCAACCTCAGCAGACTGAAACTTTGGTACTAACCTAAGAGGATATTTGAAAAGTCCTCTTCTTGGTAGCAAAACGTTCTAGATCCCCCTAAATCCCCCTTATAAAGGAGGACTTTAACTCCGGTTCCCCCCTTTTTAAGGAGGGTTAGGGGGGATCTAAAAGTGCCTAAAGTCACAGAGAAATACTTTTCAAACAACCTCTAAGACTATTACCATTTTTTGATTGAGTGGATTTTAATCATTTCTTCCAGCTAGCTTATTGTTTTCTTAATCTTCTCATGAAAATATCTTTACTGCTAGCTAAGTTCTCCCTACTACTATCAACAGATTTCAATTCTGTATCTAAACTCATTACTCACTAACACTGATTAGCAGTTGACATCTCATTCTCATTTCTCAAGCTTTCAATAACTCTGAGAGAATACACTTTTTATAAATGCATTCTCGGTGTTAATGACAAAATCGGACTTAACGGACTTGCCCAAACTGTAGTATTGTAATTCTGAAATTTACCCGTAATTCCGGTTTTTAGCGTGAGAACATGATTTGTTTTTCTCACAAGTGATGCAATGAGAGAACTTGATTAGTTTGCGAACCAGTTAAATCCAAATACCCAACCAACATTCTAATTATGGCAATTGAATTAGTAGGCTTTGCCTCTTTACCTGCTGATACCTATGGTGATGGGCCTGTTTCTGGTGAGGGAATTTCAGCCAATGGCAGAACGGGGCCTTTCCCAGGACAGCCAATACAAGGCTTCAGTGGTGTACAGTTTGCTAATAATGACTCTTTATACTTTCTGTCAGATAATGGTTATGGCAGCAAAGATAATAGTGAAGACTTTCTGTTACGCATCCATCGTCTAGACCCAAGTTTTAAGGGAACAGAAAATGGAGATGGCACTGTTAAAGTTTTAGACTACATTCAACTATCTGATCCCAATAACAAGATTCCTTTCCAAATAGTTAATGAAGGAACTACCGATAGATTACTAACTGGTGCAGACTTGGATGTAGAGTCATTCGTCTTTGATAAAGACGGGACAATTTGGATTGGAGAAGAGTTTGGCCCCTACCTACTACATTTTGATGCCGCTGGTAAGCTGTTAGAAGCTCCCATTGCTACACCTGACTTCTTCAAAACTCTAGATGGAGAAGCACCTAAAATTCTTGGTCACAGAGGTGCTAGTGGAAAACTTCCAGAACATACTCTAGAAGCTTACAAACAAGCAATTGCGGACGGTGCTGATTTTATTGAGCCTGACTTAGTAGTAACAAAAGATGGCGTGTTGATTGCTCGTCATGAACCTGCTTTGGCAATTTTGAATGCTGATGGCACTCTTAATTTAAGCAATACAACCACAGACGTTTACGATATTACCAAATATCCACAGTTTGCCGATCGCAAGAAAACAGTCAGTCTAGATGGAACTGAAATCACAGGTTGGTTCGCTGAAGACTTTACTTTAGAAGAAATCAAGACCTTAAAAGCGATACAGCGTGTACCTTTCCGCGACCAATCCTTCAATGGTCAATTTGAAATTCCCACCCTCGCCGAAATTATCGACTTGGTTAAGGAAGTAGAAGCCGAGACGGGTAAAAAGATTGGCATTTATCCTGAAACTAAGCATCCCACCTATTCTGCCGAAGAAGCTACTTATGTCGGCACTACGGAGAAAATTAACAGAAACATCAGTAAAATCCTGATCGATACACTTAAGGCTGAGAATTTTACCGATCCCAGTCGCATCTTCATCCAATCCTTTGAAGTGGGTAATCTCAAGGATCTCCACGATCGCATTATGCCAGAGGCAGGGGTAGATATTCCCCTGGTTCAACTTTTCGATGCCGCTGGAATTAGGCTAAACGGTGAGATCATTGAGACTCAGCCTTATGATTTTGAAGTCAGTAACGACCTTCGGACTTATGGCGATTTACGGACTCCAGAAGGTTTGGCTGAAATCGCTACCTATGCTGATGGTATTGGCCCTTGGAAGCGGTTAATTGTCAGTGTTAAAGGTACTGATGCTAATAATGATGGTTTGGCAGATGATATCAACAACGACGGCACAGTAAATGAAGCTGACAGAACACTGTTACCTCCCACTACTTTAGTTCAAGATGCTCACAATGCAGGTTTACAGGTTCATCCTTACACCTTCCGCGATGAAGACCTGTATTTAGCAGCAGATTACCAAGGGAATCCAGAACTAGAATTTCAGCAATTCTTTCAATTAGGGGTAGATGCACTCTTCACAGACTTCCCAGATACAGGGGATAAAGTTCGAGATTTCTTGAGTGATCCTCAGAATAACTTAGTGCGATCGCCACAAAACCCCGATGTTCTCTCAGGAGACGCTTTTGCTAACTTGGGTGGCTCTAAAGGTTTTGAAGGTGGAGCAATCAACGCCAGCAAAACCAAGCTCTATATGCTGCTAGAGGGTACGGTTCAAGGTGATGCTCCCGGTGCTTTGCGGATTAACGAATTTGATATTGCCAGCCGCAAGTACACCGATAATAAACTTTACTACAAGCTGGAAAATCCCGCGTATGCGATCGGTGATCTAGCAGTCATCAATGACAATGAATACTTAGTCGTTGAGCGGGATGGTGGTCAAGGAACTTCTGCTCAATTCAAAAAGATTTTCAAAATAGACCTGTCTAAAACAGACTCTAATGGCTATGTAGTCAAAGAAGAAGTTGCAGACTTGTTGAATATCCAAGACCCCAACGACCTCAATGGAGATGGTAAAACCACTTTTGACTTCCCGTTTGTAACCATTGAAAATGTTTTAGTTGTTGACAAAAACACTATTTTGGTAGCTAATGACAACAACTATCCTTTCTCAACAGGTCGTCCTGGAGGTGATCTTCAGAATCCAGTCATAGACAATAATGAAATTATTCTCTTAAAGCTGGAGAATCCCCTTAACCTTGCTCCTGGTGTAGGTCAACCAAAAGCTGAAGAAATTAAGTTTGGCTCCACAACCAGCGATGATATTACAGCCGCACCAAATCAAACCTTATTTACAGGTGATGGAGCAGATTTTGTCGAGGCTACTCAAGGTAACACAATCCAAACCGGGAACGGCGATGACACGGTGCTTGTGGGTAATGACTCTTCAGTGTCCACGGGAAACGGTGACGATCAGATATTTATTGGTCAAAATGGCCCGGCTCAAAATACCAGTGCCAATGGTGGTAATGGCGATGATCTTGTTGTCGTAATTGAAGCCAGTGGTAGTAATAATCTATTTGGGGCAGCCGGTGCTGATACCCTGACAGTAATTGAAGGTTCTCGTCAATTATCCTTCGGTGGCTCAGGTAAAGACACCCTCACCAGTAACGGCAGTAATAACCGTCTCTATGGTGGTTCTGGAGATGACAAACTCTTCTCCAATGTCGATGACTCTCTATCTGGTGGCGATGGTGATGATATTTTATTTGCTGGTCAAGGAGGCGGCAATCGCCTGAGTGGTGGTGCTGGTGCTGATCAGTTCTGGATTGCTAACGCCAGTCTGCCAACTAGCAAGAACATCGTGACTGATTTTGCGATCGGCATTGATAAAATCGGTCTGGGTGGGATTGGCGTTACTCAGTTTAGTGCCCTAACGCTATTGCAACAGGGTAGTGACACCTTAGTGAAAACTGGAAATACAGAGTTAGCTTCATTGCTGGGAATTACTTCAACTAGCCTCACAGCAAATGATTTCGTTTTTTCTGCTAGTGTCGTTTAGCCGAAACTGCAACATTCAAAATTAGTTAAACTGTAGCGATTTTGCTAATACGAGGAAGTATCACTTCCTCGTTTTTTTATCAAGAAAGGCAGAGGGCAGGAGGAATAATGCTTCCACCGTGACATTAGGGAAGAAGGGTTTGAGATCAATACGCTTGGGTTAAGGACTAATAGTACAAAATTGTGGGTTTTTGAGACGCGATAAATCGCCGTCTCTACAAGTGTTTTGGTCTTATACAAATTTAATGTGAAGTTGCACATATCTCGATCCCCCTAAATCCCCCTTAAAAAGGGGGACTTTGATAGATGTTTTTCCAGTTCCCCCCTTAAAAAGGGGGGCTAGGGGGGATCTAATTCTATGCAGCTTCATACAAAATTGGTCTTATCTAAATTGTATTGGGATTTAAGATCCCACCAAATTTTTAATTTGGTGGCTTTTATTCAGACCCGTCCTGAATATCCAACTGAGGTAAGACCTTCTGCCTCCTAACTCACCACTCTCATTGCCTGAGTTGGTATCCATACAGTAAAAATTGAGCCAATACTAACAGTTGATTCTACTTCAATTCGACCGCGATGGAGTTCTATCAGTTGTTTAGTTAAAGCTAGTCCAAGTCCAGTGCCTTCGTAGCGGCGGCGATAGGGTGTATCTAGTTGCTGAAATTTTTCAAACAGTAATGGTAATTGTTCATCAGGAATACCGATTCCGGTGTCTTCGACTTGAAAAATAGCAGTATCATCTTCTACCCAAAGACGTAAGGTGACGCTGCCATTTTCAGGGGTAAATTTAATGGCATTAGTTAACAGATTCCAGATAATTTGTTCTACTCGTTTGGCATCGGCGGTAAAGCGATCGCGCCTGGGATCGATTTGCAAATCAAGTATAAGATTAATTTGTTCGCTTGTTGCTTTTTTTCGCAGTGACTCCATAGCACTTTCGGCAACATTCACCAAAGAAAATTCTGAAATATTTAAAGCTGTTTTACCAGCCTCGATTTGTGATAAATCGAGGATGTCGTTAATCATTTCTAATAAATGTTCTCCACTATCGTGGATGGTTTGCAGATAACCGCGTTGTCGTTGACTCAATTCACCCAAAGGCCAGCGTAATAACGTCGAAGACATTCCAATCACATAAGTTAAAGGCGTGAGCAATTCATGACTGATAGTAGCGAGAAACTCACTTCTGATCCGGCTAGCAGCTTCAGCGGCGAGGAGAGCATCACGCAGAGCCATTGTGCGTTCAATAACTCGTTGTTCGAGATTTTGTTTTTCTTGGGTGAGGGTTTGCATTAACTCAGCTTGGTGAATAGCGATCGCTAATTGTTCTGCGATCGCAATTAGCAAGTTTTTTTCGCTATCATTCCACTGGTATGGCTCATTGCACTGATGAGCAATCAGCAATCCCCACAGTTTGTCTTCAAAGATAATCGGTGCAGCAAACTTAGCCCTAACTTGGCATTCCCTTAAAAAATTCAACAAACACTCTTCTAAAGCATACGTTTTTTCGACATCATCCACAGCTAAGGTAAAACCTTGGCGATACTTCTCCCAACATTGAGAGGTTCGGATAAAGCAATTTTTTTCTGTGTAATTCAATACCGAGCTAATAGCATCTGTAGCACGGGCTTCATAGACAATATAACCCCCATACTGTTGGTAATCTTCTAGTATGGGTTGATTATTTACTGAGATAGAAGTTGAGCATTTTCCATTTACCTCGTCTGTAGAAGACTGGTATTGTTGAGTCTTGACTTTGGAAACTTCAAATTTATAAATTACTAATCTGTCTAATTCCAGAAACTCACGCACCTGTGTAATTGCCGTTGCCATAATCACTGGCAAATCTAGGCTCTTGCGGATCTGTGTTGTTACCTGATTTAACAATCGCTCTTGGGAAATCTGTTTTTTTAAAGCATCTTCCACTTGCTGACAGATATAAACTGCTGGCCCAACTGGGCTTGGAGATGCTATGATTTCTTGGTTTGGCTGAGTTAGGAGATATTCTAATAACAACAGCGTAAATTGACTTTGGAGCGTGGCATCATTGGGTTTAATAATTTGGCGATAACGTTCGAGATTTTGGTGAGTATAGGAATCGCACTCAAACAAGTCTCTCAATTCATAGACAAATGTTGCGATCGCCTCTAAATTAAACGTCAACTTAGCATTGAGTGCCGAGTAAATTTCTTGCTCCTCTGCTCCCCTGCTCCCCTGCTCCTCCTCACAGTTTCCTATCAAGAGCGCACTAAACTGCTCAGAAACCACTAGCGTAAACCTTTGCCTTTGCCACTCTACAGGTATGCAAATTCGCACCAACATAGCTTCTGTCAGTATCAGGGCGGCACTTCCCACCGTTTGAGCCATCTGTTCTAACAACTCCCCAAGCTGATTAAATACAACAATAGGTAAGGTTCGAGAAAAGCTCAAATCAGGAGAACTAAGCATTTTCAATCATTTTGGTAAGAGGGGGCAGAATGCAGGGAAAAAAGTTTGTTTTGATTATCTACTAACCAACAGTTTAAAACGGTAACACAGGATTATGCATCGTATAAGTAGCACATCGGGTGGATGGAATCAGTCAGAGAGTTTAATTTTTTTAGAACAAACTCCCGCGCCTTTCGTGTTGATTACGGCTGCTGATACCGACATTCAAACCTTGGCAGCTGCGGTGACAAAGTTACCCCCAAGCTTTCCGGCATTAAGAGTCGCCAACCTGTTGCAGTTGCAGCAACAGTTAAGCATTGATAGTTACGGTGAGCAAGTTTTGGAACTTGCCCAAGTAATTATTTTGCGCCTATTAGGAGGACGTTCTTACTGGGGTTATGGCTTAGAAGTAGTGCAAGAAATTGTGCAACGTAATGGTAGAACCCTCATTGTAATGCCAGGGGATGACGCTTTTGATCCCGATTTAATTTCCCAGTCTACCGTGCCCTTGGGTGTTGTTAACCAGGTATGGCAGTATTTTAGCGAAGGCGGCGTGGAAAATTTCGTTAATGCTCTGCAATTTATCTCCGATAGTTGCTTGTTAACTGCATATAATCCTGCACCACCTCAGCCGATTCCGCGTGTGGGATTGTATGAGTGGGGAGTGGGGAGTGGGGAGTGGGGAGCAGGGGAGCAGGGGGGCAGAGGGGCAGAGGAGTAAGGGAGAGTTAGAACTTCGTTCATCCACCTCGGAACTCCGTTCATCCACCTTTGAACCGGATGAATCCACCTCGGAACTCCGTTCATCTACCTCAGAAGCTCAGGGGTTCCAATACCCCATGCCCCATGCCCCATGCCCCATGCCCAAAATCGGCATCCTCTTCTACCGCGCTCATTATTTAGCGGGGAATACTAAAGTAATTGATGCTTTATGCGAAGCTTTGGTACAGAAAAATTTACAACCAGTGCCAGTATTTGTTTCTTCATTGCGTGAACCAGATGTGCAAGTTGAGTTGAGTGAATTTTTTCAACCTAAAGAAGCCGAATCAATCGCTGTACTACTAAATACCACCAGTTTTTCTCTAGCACGATTGGAAAGCGAAACGCCCCAAACTGAACTATGGGGAAAATTAGATGTGCCTGTGTTGCAGGTAATCCTCAGTGGCGGATCAATTGAGCAGTGGGAGTCACAATTTCAAGGGCTTTCTCCCCGTGATATTGGGATGAATGTGGCGCTACCAGAAGTAGATGGGCGGATTATTACTCGTGCTGTGTCTTTTAAAGCATTGCAAACTCGCAATCCTCATTTAGAGACAGATGTGGTAATTTATGAACCAGTGAGCGATCGCATCGAGTTCGTTGCTAAATTAGCAGCAAATTGGGCGCGTCTGGGTTCCAAACCACCCCAAGAACGGCGAATTGCCCTAATTCTGGCAAACTACCCCAACCGCAATGGCCGCCTCGCCAATGGTGTGGGACTCGATACCCCAGCTAGTTGTGTAGAAATCCTGCAAGCTTTACATCAAGCTGGGTATGAAGTAGAAAATCCACCTGCTGAAGGAGACGAGTTGATTCAACGGCTGACAGATGGTGTAACCAACGATCCAGAAGGTAGAGAATCGCTTCCGGTAAACCAAAGTGTTTCTTGGGAAGAATATCAAAAATATTTCGCTTCATTACCGCCAGCAGTTCAGCAAGGTATTAGTGAAAGGTGGGGAATGGGGAATGGGGCATGGGGCATGGGGCATGGGAATAACAAATCCCCAATGCCCAATGCCCAATGCCCAATCCCCGTTCCCGGAATTCAACTCGGCAACATCTTCGTGGGAATTCAGCCAGCAAGAGGTTATGATAATGACCCCAGTTTGAATTATCATGCACCGGATTTAGAACCAACCCATGCTTATTTAGCTTTCTACTATTGGGTTAGAGAAACTTTTGGTGCTGATGCTGTAGTTCATGTGGGAAAACACGGAAATCTAGAATGGCTACCGGGTAAAAGTGTGGCTTTATCGAGTAATTGTTATCCAGAAGTAGCCTTCGGCGCACTTCCCCACCTGTACCCCTTTATTGTCAACGATCCTGGTGAAGGTTCCCAAGCCAAACGTCGCGCTCAAGCGGTGATTATAGATCACCTCACGCCACCGATGACTCGCGCGGAACTCTACGGTTCTTTACAACAGTTAGAAAATTTAATTGATGAGTATTACGAAGCAGACAGTTTAGATCCTTCGCGTTTGCCAGTGATTCGCGATCGCATCCACGAACTGGTAATCAAAGAAAATCTCCATCTAGATTTGGGAATCCAAAATGAAACAGAAATTTTTAAGTCTGAATCTCTGGTTTTGAATTCCATCGGTGGCTATCTGTGTGAATTAAAAGAAGCCCAAATCCGCGACGGATTACACATTTTTGGGCAATGTCCCCAAGGAAGACAACTGCGAGACTTAATAGTAGCGATCGCTCGCATCCCCAATCGCCATTCTCCAGGTATTACCCGTGCGATCGCTCAAGATTGGGGACTAGATTTCGACCCTCTCACAGCCGATTTGTCAATGACTAGTGGTGAATACTCAATAGTCAATGGCACACAATGCCGTACCCTCGGTGATATCGTCGAAGTCCTAGAAGAACACGCCGCCCTTCTAGTAGAACAACTCATCATTGAGAACTCAGAACTCAGAACTCAGAATTCAGAATTCAGGAATCAGGACTCTTGTAGAGACGCGATTCATCGCGTCTGTACTGGAGGTGGAGACGCAATGAATCGCGTCTCCACCTGGATACGCGATCGCCTCCTCCCAGCCTTACAAAAAACCCCCGAAGAAATCACCCACTTATTACACGGACTAGATGGCGGATATGTCCCCAGCGCTCCATCTGGCGCACCCACACGCGGCCGCCCCGAAGTTTTACCAACCGGGAGAAACTTTTATTCTGTCGATATTCGCGCCATTCCCACAGAAACAGCTTGGGATATCGGCAGAAAAGCCGCTGAAACCCTCGTAGAATATTACACTCAAGAACATGGTGAGTATCCCAAAACACTAGGTTTATCATTGTGGGGAACTGCCACCATGAGAACAGGCGGTGATGATATAGCCGAAGCCTTGGCTTTACTCGGAGTCCAACCTGTATGGGATGGTGCAGCGCGGCGAGTAGTAGATTTTGAAATTTTGCCCCTAGCGATTTTGGGAAGGCCCCGTGTAGATGTCACCTTGCGAATTTCGGGATTCTTCCGCGATGCTTTTCCCAACTTAATTGACTTATTCGATCAAGCAGTGACAGCAGTAGCAAACTTAGATGAACCGCCAGAACAAAATCCTTTAGCAGATGCAGTTCGCCAAGAAACTGATTTGTGGACAAGCCAAGGATTAACTTTAGAAGAAGCCGTGGTGCGATCGCGCTATCGCATTTTTGGTTCTCGCCCAGGTGCTTACGGCGCCGGACTTCAAGGTTTAATCGAATCGCAAAACTGGACAGATGACGAAGATTTAGCCCGCGCCTACATTAACTGGAGTTCTTACGCTTATTCTTCGGAAAACTTGGCAGGGGAGCAGGGGAGCAGGGGAGCAGGGGAGCAGGGGAGCAGAGGGGGAGAAATTCTTCCTAATCCCCAATCCCCAATCCCCAATCCCCAATCCCCAATCCCCAATCCCCAATCCCCAATCCCCAATCCCGAAGCCTTCAAGCAACGCTTGGCACAAATGCAAGTTGTGCTGCACAATCAAGATAACCGTGAACACGACCTACTCGATTCTGATGATTATTACCAATTTCAGGGTGGCTTAACCGCAGCGGTGCGTTCTCTACAGGGAAAAAACCCCCAAACTTATTTTGGTGATAATTCCATACCCGCCCAACCACGCGTTCGTCAATTGAAAGAAGAAATTGCACGGGTGTATCGTTCTCGCGTAGTCAATCCCAAGTGGATTGCAGGAGTTATGCGCCACGGATACAAAGGTGCCTTTGAAATGGCGGCGACGGTAGATTTTTTATTCGCCTATGATGCAACAGCCAAATGTGTCGAAGATTATATGTATCAAGGCATAGTAGAAGCTTACTTACTCGATCCAGTTGTTGTAGAATTTATTCAGCAAAAGAACCCTTATGCACTGCGTGATATTGCTGAAAGATTATTAGAAGCACACAAGCGCAATTTGTGGGAGGATGTAAATATAGGAACATTAGAAGCTTTGAGGAACCTAGTACATCAAGCTGAAGCAGTTATCGAAGAAAAATCAATGGTGTAGGAAACAAATATGGAAAATCTTGCGTATTTGCACCTAGCTTTCGCCTACGAAGACAGCACACCCAGTGAATTGGTATCCCTCAGTTCTTTGTTTAACAAAGCAGCTGCGCCAGACTGGAAACGGCTTTCTGGTAGGGCTTGGAAGTATATGTTGCCCCTTGCTCTGTCCTTATCTATTCTTGGCGCTGTGAGCAGTGTCATAGCTTTGGAAAAAGGCGATCAAGGTCCTTCTGTCAGAAATCTACAACAAAAGTTGAAAACAGCAGGTTTTTACCAAGCTTCTGTTACCCAAGTATATGACGTATCCACACAAGAAGCTGTGCGGCGATTCCAAAAGGCTGCTGGTTTACCAGTGGACGGCATTGTTGGAGCAAGCACCCTGCGAAAATTAGAAAGTTGGCAAGCTAAAAAGCCCAGTACTACGACTACACAAGCGAAAAAAGCTACTGTTGTAAGTACACAAGCCAAAAAGCCTAGCACTACTAGTTCAGCAACTAGCCAGCGCCGTAATTCCAACTACCTTTCTAAAGGGGATGAAGGTGAAAATGTCAGGGTTTTACAAGAACGCTTAAGAGTCGCGGGCTTTTATTACGGGAACGCCACAGGAATATTTGGCCCAATTACTGAAGAAGCTGTCAAGCGGTTCCAAGATGCTTATAAATTGAGCGTTGACGGTGTTGTTGGCCCAGCAACATTAGGTAAATTGCCCGGAGTTGGCATTGGTAGTGGAGAAGAGGCTCCCAAAAAGGTAGTCAATCGAGATAAACTTCGTGTAGGCGATCGCGGTGAGCCAGTTAGAATTGTTCAAGAACAATTGATCCAGGCAGGATATTTAGAGGGAGAGCCAAATGGCTACTATGGCCCCTACACTGCCGATGCTGTAAGGAGATTCCAAGCTGCTAATTACTTGGCAGCAAGTGGCGTTGCTGGCCCAACAACACGAGCTAAGTTATATAGCTCAGTTAATACTGCTAGCAAAAGCGAGTTTAATACCCTAGAAATCCAAACGCGTCTACGGGAGCGGGGTTTTTATAAAGGTAAGCTGAACGGTGTGATGGCAGATGACACTAAAAAAGCGATTAAACAAGCCCAGGAGTTTTACGGCATCAGTCTCAAGGATCTTAAGAGCGGACGCTTTTAACATCCGCTTTGGTGTTGTTAGTATTACTTACCAACTGGTTGCCTACCTCCAGTAACAGCAAATTAAAAACTGCTCAAAATTCCATTTATTTGGTTAATTTGAGTAGTTTCGTTTTTTATCCACCCAAGTGCTAAAGCGGCATCAGCGCCCGTTGGCACTTGGGACACACTGCATGGATGGTCATTTGACAGTCAAGTAGGTGAAAACCTTCTTTTTGAGCAGTTTTCGACCCAATTTTTAAGATTGAGTCATTTTTAAACTCAATAGTCGAGTTGCATCTAACACAAATTAAGTGATGGTGGTGATGGGGATAGGGCTGGTTGATTTCATAATGCTTATGTCCCTCGCCCAGTTCGAGTTCCCGCAAAATTCCCATTCTTGCCATCAACTTCAAAGTCCGATAGATAGTTGACAGACTGATCCCTTCACCATCAGTTTCTAGCCGATGATAAAGATCCTCCGCACTCAGATGTTCACCTTGCGGAAGTTCTTGAAAAATGTGTAAAATTGTTTCGCGCTGGGGAGTTAATCGCCAGCCTCGTTCGTTCAGTTCCGCCTTGAGTGAAGTAGTTGTGTAGACAGTCATACTAATATTTCTCAACAAAGCTCGTTAATTGAGAATATAACAAATCTTGGGAGCAATTTGCAACAATCATTGCCTATTGAGAATTTATATTAAATATTTAAAAACAATTCATCAAATCTTGATCAAAATTCAACTAATAAGCTGTAATGCATTTAATTTACATACAGTTAATAGTTAGGATACTTGTAACGATTGCATCCCTTGACTTTGAATTTTGAATGAGTGAATTTTAAATTGCTGATTTGATCCCCACCTTCAAAATATCTGAGCAAAGGTCTGGGGGTAAGTTTCTGCAATTAAATGCAAATTATTTGCTACAAGTCTCTAAGAGGCTTTTAAGCTGGAGATCAAATCGCTCTTTTATCCATAGTCATTTGTCAAGTGCAGTTTTCTAATGACAAATGACCCTGCGGGTGACGCTCCTACGTCGCTAACGCTACGCTAACGCCAGTTGCTCATGGGGGAAACCCCCAAGACCGCACTGGCTCACTAATGACAAATGACTCTTGATCATTGACTAACTGAGAGACTCCAAATAGTCGCGGATCAGGTTGCGGCGCTTGGGTTGGCGTAGCTTTTGCAAAGCCTTGGATTCAATTTGTCGGACTCGTTCGCGGGATAAATCGAGAGCGCGGCCAATTTCTGCTAAAGAGTAAGGATGACCATCTGCCAAACCAAACCGCATCAAGATGACATCGCGCTCCCGGCTAGTCAAATCTGACAGAAGATGATGCAAATCTCTTTGTAAAGATTCTCGCATTAACATCTCTTCAGGGGTTACACTGTCAGTTTCGAGTAATTCACCTAACTCAGTGTCTTTATCTTTCCCTACTTTGGTTTCCAAAGAAACGGAGCGAGGAACCCGCAACAAAACTTCTCGGACTTGGGTCGGTGTCATTTCTAACTCAGTTGCTAAATCCTCTAGAGTCGGAGTCCGACCTTTTTCTTGAGCAATTTTGCGTTGAGCCTTTTTGATTTTGTTTAACTTTTCGGTAATGTGAACCGGTAGGCGGATCGTGCGACTAGAAGTAGCGATCGCCCGTGTAATTCCCTGACGAATCCACCAGTAAGCATAAGTACTGAAGCGATAACCTTTAGTTGGGTCAAATTTTTCTACAGCCCGCTCCAAACCAAGTGTGCCTTCTTGGACTAAATCCAACAATTCCAAACCGCGATTTTGATACTTCTTGGCAACAGACACAACTAGGCGAAGATTAGCCTTAATCATGTGTTCTTTTGCTTGGAGTCCTTGGGACTGAATTTGCTCCAACTCTTCTACTGTCAACTTGGCGATTTCAGCCCAGCGACGTTTGCCATCTGCCAAAGTTGGTCTGAGATCGGCTAAAACTATTTCAGCAGTAGCAGCCCACCTTTCTAAAGACGGGCGATGTCCGAGTTCAGAGGTCAGACGTTCTTGAACTTCAATTAACCGGAGATAGGGCGTAATCACTTCATCTCCTTGCTTGGCGGCATTAGCAAGCACTATCCGCATCCGCAAGTAGCGTTGGACTTTTTGAGCTTCTGAAACTTCTTCATCCCGCCCTAACAAGCGAACCCGACCAATTTCTTGAAGATACAGACGTACTAGGTCTGTACTCCGGCGGTTAGTGTTAGCAGCAAAGTTAGCGTTGTCAACAGAAGCCATCTCTAGCTCCTGTAAATCATCTACCGATAACTCACTGTCATCAACCGTGAGATCCGAGTCCAAAGCCTGGCGGGACTTTTTGGTGTTGTAGGGGGCATCTGCATAAAAAGATGTTGCTGGCATAAAGATCGTCTCAATGGCTCCAGGTAACAATAGATTACGGTCAGCTTAGATTACGGTCAGCTATTCAACTGTTGCTATTGTTCCCGTGATTTACGATGAACTAACATGGTTGAAGGTTCCATTACAATTTTTTTTAGAAATTAACTGTAATGGTTTTATTGGATACAGTATTACTGAACTTAATCGGCTGTTAAACTTTTGATTGAATCAATAGCTATTTAAATCCATAGCTAGGCTTTCAATATTTCAACTACTTAGTTAATATTTTAACCACTAAGGGTTTAAATAGTAACTTTTGTAACACAGTATAAACATCCTTCAGTGAATGTCATCTTTATAATTGGCATAGTCACATTTACATGGTGACTAAAGTAATATCCTGACGATTTACTAATTTTTTCTAAGGATTATTCAGGTATAAGTAGAACTAATAGATATCAGAGAAGTTATTAGTATTAACGGTAAAAATTCTCTTGACACGGAGATAAAAGATGTAAGTAAACTGTCAAACACCCTCTCCGTGTACTTGCGTCGTCTTGTATGTCAGTCTTAAAGTGCTAATTTCAACTTGACAGACTATTAACTAGTAGTTGTACTCTGGCTTGATATCTCGCAACATCAGTTCATCAAGTGCTTGTCCGGGTGTGATTTCGCCTTGAAGTAACCGATAAACTTGCTCGGTAATTGGGACTGCGATGTTTTGTTGCTTGGCTCGTTGCATTAAAACTCGGCAAGTGTTTACTCCTTCAGCAGTTCCTTGTAAATTTGCGAGAGTTTCTGTAAGTGACTTACCACCAGCTAACTGATAGCCGACTTGGTAATTGCGACTTAAAGGACTATTGCACGTTGCTAACAGATCCCCTAGACCTGATAAACCATAAAAAGTTTCTGTCTTTGCACCCCAATTGTTGCCGATGCGAACCATTTCTGTAAGTCCACGGGTGACTAAAGCAGCTTTGGCATTTGTTCCCAGTTGTAAACCATCGCACACACCAGCTGCGATCGCAATCACATTTTTCAGTGTTCCCCCTAATTCCACCCCCAAAGGGTCGGGATTGGTATATACCCGGAAACGATGAGAAGAAAAGACTAATTGCACTACTTCCGCAGCCGTGGGAATATTACTGGCTACCACTGTGGCTGCTGGTAGCTCCATTTGAATTTCTTTCGATAAATTAGGCCCAGACAAAACAACTACTGCATGGTTAGGGAATATTGTTTGCCAAATTTGTGACGGCGTGCAGGTAGTTTCGGGGTCTAAGCCTTTCGTCGCCGTCACAAAAATTGCCTCTGGAGAAAGGGGGAAAGACTGGACTTGTGAAGCAACATCCCTCACACCAATCATCGAGATAGCGGACAGGATTATTTGGACATCTTTTAAAACTGCTTCCAGAGTTTGGGAACCTTGACGCGACCACACGCGCACCTGATGACCATTTGTGGCGGCGAGATTTGCCAGAGATGCACCCCAAGCACCCGCACCAAGAATTGCTACAGTTTTTGGATTAGTCATTAAATCAAAAGTCTCCCTATCCTCTTAGCTCACCAATCTAAAATCTAAAATCTAAAATTGGCTGCGGGGGTAACGTTCCATTAATTTCCTGACTTCTTCGGCATGATATGAGCTTCTTGTCAATGGTGAAGAAACAACTTGTAAAAATCCGATTTCTTCGCCGAATGCCTTCCAAGCAGCAAATTGTTCTGGGTTGACAAATTCATTTACTTGCAAGTGTTTTTGACTGGGTTGGAGATATTGCCCAATTGTCAAAATGTCGCAATCTACAGTTCGCAAGTCTTGCATGACTTGGCGAATTTCGGCATCAGTTTCACCGAGTCCAACCATGATCCCGGATTTAGTGTATGTGCTGGGAGAAAGTTTGCGAGTGCGTTGCAATAATTCTAATGTGCGATCGTAGTTTCCTTGGGGACGCACCCGGCGATATAAGCGTGGAACAGTTTCCGTATTGTGGTTTAATACTTCTGGCGCAGCTTGTAGAATCAACTCTAGAGCATTCCAATTACCGCACAAATCAGGAATTAGCACCTCAATTGTCGTGTTGGGTGAAACAGAGCGAACTGCATCAATACACGCCATGAACTGAGACGCACCACCATCAAGCAAATCATCTCGGTTTACAGAAGTGATTACTACATGATTAAGGTTCATGCGGCGAACAGCTTCCGCTAGTCGTGAAGGTTCTGTGGGGTCTAGTGGTTTAGGTTTTTTCTCAAAATCAATATCGCAGTAGGGACAAGCGCGTGTACAAGCCGGGCCCATAATCAAAAACGTGGCAGTCCCAGCGTTAAAGCATTCACCAATATTCGGACAGGACGCTTCCTCACAAACTGTATTGAGGGCTAAATCCCGCAAAATTTCTTTAACGTTACCGATGCGCTCACGCCCAGGTGCTTTCACCCGCAACCAGTCTGGTTTTACAGTCACAATCCGCTTTTACCATTAGAGTTATACAAATTCAATCGTAGCAAGCAAACCCTTGGATGAAGTGATCATATATATAGGAATCCGCTTT
>NZ_JAWJTF010000024.1:93027-95446 GCF_048836525.1 Nostoc sp. CALU 546 | reverse complement strand
GTAGAGACAAGAAGGCGTCATAGTACAGCCTTGGCGTAAATTCATAGGGAATTGAGGGTTGAAATTTAAACGCAAAGGGGCGCAAAGGTAAGCGCAGAGGTACACAGAGGATTCGCTACGAATTAATGAAATGTTGTACTTAGTTATACTGAGTTTTTTCAGAAATCAAATATGAGTTCCATAGCATGATTAATTTTTACAGTGCGTAAGTCCTAGAATTTTACTACAAGTTTATGACTTCCTAGACTCCAGATCGGCTTACAGCGATATTATTTTTGAAGCTTTAATTCTTCAGAAATCAGCAGTCCCTCAATTCTTGAAGTAGTTATTGGTTGAGAGACTACACTAATTTCTCCTAATGGAGTTTTATTTACAAAGTAGGTGATTCCCCGAAAGCTCAATTTATAGGCTATTGGTGCTAAAGGAACTGCCGCCAATTTTGAATTTGAATTAACACGATAGTTAACGCCACGGTACATCAGATTATAAGCTGACCCAATTTGAGGAACTGGTTGAAACGGCTGTTCTGTTTTTTTGCTGCCAACTTTGTTTGGGTCGTATTCATAGCTCAGACCACGATAGTAAAGTTTCATAATTTTTGCTTCCTGAATAACTGTTTTTCAACAATGTCAATGACTTATCAGAGGTTGATTGGAGAGTTATGCAAGAGCTAATGTAAACTTACATTTTTTAAGGAACTGCTTAAAGGATTAGGCGTCTAGAGTCAAGAGTCATTGGGAATAGGGCAGTGGGGAAAACTCTTCTCCCCTGCTTCCTGCTCCCTTGCTCCCTGCCTCCTGCTCCCCACCTCCCGTATGCTTACTCTTTTCATTCGGGGGTTACGTGGTTAACAATGGGTTGAATGTTTTTTAAATGATTCAACCTTATGGCTAGAACTCCAAATGAATATGCCGTATACCTCCTACTGGAAAGCGGCCACCGGGAAGAAATACGTTTTCCTACTATTCAAGAGTTTCAGAAGTGGTATAGTGGCGAACTTGTGCCAAAGTCTGCTTCTAATGACTTTATTAGCGTGCCGATAAAAAATATTCAAGGGGAGTATATGGTGGTAAGACCCTCTCGGATCGTGGCAATCCGGGTAGAACCCGTTTTTAGTTCCAGTGTTGAAAGATTCAACTAAATGATGAGAAAAACCCTTGCTTTGCTTTCCCTGAGTCTGGGAATTGCCTTTGTAAATCCTCTCTGGTTGGCTGTTGCTCAGGTTCCTAATGTACTGCCGTTGCCAGTGCCGACTACTCCTAATCTCTCGCCGATACCAATACCAATCACTCCTGAGATAACGCCACCGTTAAAACCGATAGCCATAGGAAGCGATTGTAAGCCCCAGCACGCTTGCTTGGGTTGGGATGAGCAACTTTGGGGACAAAAGGGCGATCGCAAAGCGCTGTTAGCTTCCATTGACAACAGTCTGCTTTACCTAAATAAGAGTGCGGCGATCGCGGCATATCAAAATTATCCAGTTAAGGAAATTACCCTTGATCGCGTCCGCCGGAGTTTGATCCGTTTTCGCCAACTAGTTGTCAGTTCTAAGTCAGCAGCGCAATTACAAGCCGCTGTCCGCCGTGAGTTTGTCTTCTACCAGTCTGTGGGCAACGATGGCAAGGGTACTGTTAAATTCACTGCTTACTACGAACCTATTTACACTGCTAGCCGTGTCAAGACTGCAACATATAAGTATCCCCTTTATCGCCTACCACCTGATTTCAACCAATGGCCGAAACCCCACCCAAAACGAATTGAGTTGGAAGGGAAGGATGGTTTACAAGGGAATAAGAGCCAGTTACGCGGTTTAGAAATGCTTTGGTTTCGCGATCGCCTAGACGCATACATGGTACATATCCAAGGCTCTGCTCAAATTAAATTAACTAATGGCAAAACAACGTCAATTGGCTATGCAGGTGGAACTGATTATCCCTGGACTAGTATCGGCAGAGAACTAGCCAAAGATGGCAAACTTCCCCTGGAAGGATTGACAATGCCACGTCTAATTAGTTATTTCAAAAGCAAGCCCCAAGAGTTGAGCAATTATCTGCCCCGCTGGGAACGATTTGTTTTCTTCCAAGAAACAAGCGGTAGAGCGGCTACTGGTAGTATTCATGTGCCAGTAACAGCAGAACGTTCCATTGCTACAGATAAGTCTCTCATGCCACCAGGAGCGCTAGCGCTGATTTACAACTCGTTTCCCTATCCCACCACTGGTGGCAAACTAGAGAGGCGGACTGTCAGCCGCTATGTACTTGACCAGGATACAGGAAGCGCCATCAAAGGCCCGGGCCGGGTGGATTATTTCATGGGTTCTGGGAAACTAGCAGGCGATCGCGCTGGGATCACAGGCGGTAATGGTTCACTATATTATTTATTGCTCAAGAAATAGATATTGGGCATGGGGCATGGGGGG
>NZ_JAWJTF010000024.1:80292-93008 GCF_048836525.1 Nostoc sp. CALU 546 | reverse complement strand
CCTCATCTCCCCCTGCTCCCCCTGCTCCCTGCTCCCTTCCTTCTTCCCCAGTCCCCAGTCCCCAGTCCCCAGTCCCCACTCCCCACTCCCCACTCCCACCTAATACGGCGGATAAGCAAAATCATCTTCATCAGCATAAACGTAAGAGTTGGAAACTCCTGCCATTGCCAATTTAGGCGTTTCTGATTTTACAGGTTCCTTTCCAAAATCTTTGTATTCTTCAAAAGTCTTACAAATCATTGCAGACTCCAGAGAATCAGAAGCAATTAAGTATTGTGTTAAAGTTCCTACCGTGGGATGTTTGTAATCCACAGTTGAAGCTACCAGAACCGTATTTGGTTCAATACCTCTTTCTTCACACTCAATTATCGGGCAAAAAATACCGTGGGCGTGGAACAAAGGGCCTTTTGGTGTCAAAGGTTGCTTGCGGTAGACGGCATAAGCTTTTTCGAGTTCAGCAACGAATCCACTAACTACTTTGCCTTGTTGATATTCACAGTAGGTTTTGCTGAAACTCGCTCCGGCGGCACCATTAAGAGTTAGTTGTAGTGGTGATTCATGTAAAAACTTTTTATTCTCACCCACTATAAAAATTAGATAGCGAGTAAAGGTTTTAAATTTAAGTTTGTCGGCTAAAAAAGCATCATAATTCTCTTTGAGCGTACCCAGTTTTAGACCACTTTCCCGGTCTTTAACAGACAATGGGCCCCGACGCACTAACACCAAGTTTGGAGTAGTGGTAATAAAGACTGTTTCGACTCCAGAACTAAATTCATGCTCTACCTGCTGCCAATTATCATCTGGCACAAAGCCGACAGCATTAGCATTATCTAGCTTAATCGCCAAACCGTGGGATTGCATCCCATCTGTGCCATACCGAGGATTAATCATCTGACACCAAGGGATGACTTGAGAAGGCGGTGCATTAAATTTCTCGTCTTCAAAGTCGAAATTAGCAGATGCTTTCATCGTTTTAGGCTATCAAAGTGTTTTATTGAACAAGTTTATCGGCAAGGCGCTGATCCTGGAGAACCAGAAGCAGAGCGTTGGTACGAGCGTTACCCGTCCCTTGCGCGTCGCTCTCAAAAGAAGGGCGAAAGTGCCGTCAAACTGGTGTAGTAGTTTTTCCAGATTAAGGCAGAATCAATCTATGTTGCAATTCCTGTTTCGTTTTGTAACAACATATCCTCATCGAAACAGTACTGAGTATCTAGCACTTATTACTCACTGGGGATTCGGTGAACTCATAGCAGCGAGAGTCTTTAAATCAGGCACTTCTAGGTTAGGTTGACTTATTTGCAGATATGTGGTGATATTTCCGCTTTTGTCTGCTCGACGGTTTACCCAAACTGTTGATAGTCCCAGAGATTTGGCTGTAACGATATCGTGATATACGCTAGCAGCAACGTGTAATATCTGCTCTAGCGGCAAATTAATTCTTTGAATAGCCAGTCTGAAGTTGTTTAAGGAGGGCTTATAGCTTTTTGCCTGTTCCGCTGTGATTATCTGGTCAAATTCCACCTGTAAGTGCTTCGCCGAGAAAGCAAAGAGATCGTCATCTACATTTGAGATAATTACCAACTTAAACTTTTGGCTTAAAGCTCTAAGTGCCTCAACTGTATCGGGGAAAGGCAGCCAATGCTGAATCGAATCAGCCAGTGAATTTAGTTCGTCAGTAGTTGGCTCAAAGCCAAATCGCTCACCAAATTTCTGGACTACTCTCTTTAAAACTTCTCGATATTTGAGATATTCTCCTGTTTCCAGTTCTGCTTCAAATTCCGCAAAAATTTTGATAATTTCTTCGTCATCCAGATTAGTGTTATGTACCAGCAGAAGTGGCTTTAGCACCCCTAAAATACCATTTTCCCAATCAATCAAGGTTCCATAACAATCGAAAGTTAAAGTCTTATACTGATTTAATTCAATCACCTTTTTATACTCTAGGGGTTGATCAATGGTGTTCAGTTTTCATAAACCAAAACATGGGTTAACCCATTTGTATTAGCACAGCCCGCCGCAGGCATTGCCACATTTGCTACTCTTAAAGTCTCTAAACATTTCTTCGGTATCAAAGCAGAGTTGAAGTAGGTAGACATTGAAGAAGGCAGGAGGCAGATAGCGCAGCGTTAGCGAGTCCGCGAGCGTCGGGCAGAAAGGAGAAGGTTCAATGTTTTGTAGGGGATTCAACACCGTACTTAATTGGGGCCACGAAACAATAAAATTTGGTGGGATCTTAAACCCAAGTTCGGTTTGGTCACTGGCTCCAGAGCAGAAAACAGTATTCCAACTGAGCCTCCTGCATAGCTGCCCTCTGCCTTCCTTGATAAAGTACCAAACTGTGTGAAGATAAGCAGATAGATTGGCACAATAAAATTAAGGTATCTCAATTAAAGATAAAGTAGGCTAAAACCCTTTATTTTCTTGCTTTCAGCATAGCTGCTTGCTACGTTATTTATAAATTTATAACGACGAATATTTACACCGGACTGCTTTCAGTGTGGGATAATGTTATCCCACAGAGGAAATTATTCCTAAGTATAGTTTGTATGGATATTAAATTTCAGGATACACAAGCGAATACCACTGAAAAATTAAATTCAACTAAACAGCTATTTGATAGCAAGCCAACCGTAGCTTTTTCGGTAGCAGAGGCAGTGGTAAAAATCCTGGGAGATATGGGAGTGCAGTATGCCTTTGGTGTTTCGGGAGGTGCGATCGCTCCAGTGTGGGCTGCATTACATCAAAGTTCCATCCAGGTGTTGCACTTTCGGCATGAAGCTGGAGCAGCTTTTGCAGCCATTGAGGCATATTTTGCTAGCGATCGCCCGGTTGTGGTATTCACTACCACAGGGCCGGGGATCACCAACGCTTTGACAGGATTGTTAGCTGCCCGTTGGGAGGGAGCTAAGGTAATTTTCGTATCAGCTTCGACCTCTTCACCACAGCGTGGTCGATGGGCTTGTCAAGAAACTAGCACTTACACTATGCCTAGCGAAGGGATTTTTACTTCGGGGACGATATTCCATTATGCGACAACCCTCGAATCCAGCGATGAACTTCCAGAGGTTGCTCGAAGAATTGCTCTTGGTCTAGGGCAACCAGGAGGATTCGTAACTCATATAAGTATTCCTACAAATATTCAGACAAGTTCAGTAAAGACATCATTGCCACGAGTAACTCTGTCTCAAGCTGTGGCAACAGCAAGTGAGGAGAAGATAGCTGAATGTGTTCGCTTACTCTCTGAGGAGCCGTTTGCAATCTGGGTGGGCTTCGGGGCACGGGGTGCTGCAAAAGAGATTCGCCAGCTTGCTGAGAGAACAGGGGCTGCCGTAATGTGTTCACCACGAGCTAAGGGTATTTTTCCAGAGGATCATCCTCAGTTTGTAGGCGTTACCGGCTTCGGTGGGCATGAATCTGTTTTCAGGTACATGAGGGAGCAACGTCCAAGGCACATCCTAGTACTAGGAACACGTCTTGGTGAGTTTACCTCATTCTGGAATCCTGAGATGATTCCCAGACAAGGCTTTTTGCATGTTGACATCGACCCCAAAGTTCCAGGAAGTGCATATCCATCTGTTGAGACGTTAGCTATCCACTCCGATGTGAGACTTTTTGTAAAGGCTCTGTTGAGATACTTTCCAGAGAGTCTTAGTATGTTAACAGCCCTGTCTCTACCGAGACCGATACATAATGTAATTCATCCACGTACTAGTGATCTAGTTCTACCTAATATATTGATGAATGAGATTCAACAGGTAATCGTTGAAGGAAGTGATGCATTGGTATTGGCTGAGGGTGGAAACTCATTTGCTTGGGCAATTAACTTCCTGCAATTTGCAAAACCGGGACTTTTTCGCGCCAGCACAGGGTTCTCGGCTATGGGACATACTTGTACTGGTATCGTTGGCGCTGCGCTAGCACGTGGAGGTAAAGCCGTTGCCATTGTTGGAGATGGTGCTATGCTCATGAACAGCGAGGTAAACACTGCGGTAGCCTACCAAATTCCTGCCGTCTGGATTGTACTCAACGACGGGCGTTACAATATGTGCGAACAGGGAATGATGTATGTAGGTTTCAAGGACGTGGATGCAACGATTCCCCAAGCGAATTTCGTCAAGATTGCTCACGGGATGGGAGCCGATGGTATCCGTGTTCAAAGTGAGTGCGAGATCCAAGCAGCGTTAGAAAAAGCGATCGCAGCCACTGGGCCATTTGTGGTTGATGTAATCATAGATCCCACGCAAATAGCACCGGCTCACAGTCGCAATCAAAGCCTAATTTCACAGGGTGCTACCAACTATTAAGATAAGAGAAAATTTTTTATATGGTGCATTCCCCAGTAGGTATTTGCTCAATTGCACTAAGTTTTCCAACTATTAGACGTACCAATAACTATTACGTAGAAAAGTACCCTGACCTAATAGCTCAGGCTGAACAAAAAGGATTGGCAAGGATGTTTTCGCTGACTGGAACCCCTCCAGCTAACGAATTTGATATGGAAATGTTGCCTTATCTCTCAGATCCCTTTCGTGGTACTATTGAGCGCTGGGTGCTGAGTCATGACGAGTCTTCCTTAACCTTGGAGTATCACGCAGCAACAGATGCCTTGAATGCAGCCAAACTTTCTGTTAATGATATTGATTTGATGATTGTGGCCTCAGTTTGGCCTGAACAAATTGGATTTGGCAATGCCGCCTTTCTTGCCCGTAAACTCGGTCTTCTGGGTGCTGCATGGAATCTTGATGCAACCTGTGGGAGTACACCAGTTGTACTTCAAACTGCCTCTGCTTTGGTACGAGCGGGAGAGTATCGTAATGTACTGGTAGTTATTTCATGTTCGTATTCTCGCGTTTTTGACGAGCAAGATACTGTGTCTTGGTTTCTAGGTGATGGTGCTGGAGCCTTTGTAGTCAGTTTACTGGAAGAAAATCAGGGTATTCTTGGTACTAAGACAGTTCATACAGGTGCGCTATGTGAGGTCGTATCTGCTGAACTGACAAAGGATGAACAAGGAAATTCACGAGTCCGTATGCAGACTGGTAAGGGTGCGAAGGCTCTACGCGAAACAGCTGCGGACTTTCTTTCTATATGTTGTGAGGGTGCGATCGCATCTGCTGGTGTAACCTTGGAGCAAATAGACTTTTTTCTTTTCAATACCCCTACTGCTTGGATGACACGCTTCTGCACGCGGCTACTCGGTATTGATCCAGAACGCACGATCAATCTCTACCCCATATATGCAAATATAGGACCAGTACTGACTGTGGCCAATCTGTACCATGCTGCACACTTGGGTAAGATTCACGAAAATGACTTAGTTCTCATTTATGGTTCTGGTGCAGCAGGTGTTGCTTCTGCAAGCGTAATGCGCTGGGGTAATGTGGTGTTAGCCCCTCACCCTCTTGAAAGTTTTAAATTAGCCAAAAAAGCTCTCTAGAAAGGAGCAAGATTCTTTTTAGGGCATCTTTACAAGTTTGAAATTAGACTAAAGAATTAACTATGCAAAGACAAATTATAACAACAGGGTTGTTGCTTTTATCTTTGATATCTCCACTCAAAGTATTAGCAAAAGATTATGACAACATTTATGTCTTTGGAGACAGTTTTTCTGATAGCGGTAATGTATTTAATGCCACTAATGAAATTATTCCACCAAGTCCAACATACTATAATGGGCGTTTTTCTAATGGCCCAAATTGGGTTGATTATCTTGCCTCTGATTTAGGATTAACATTAAATCTGAAAAATAACTTTGCTTTTGGTGGTGCGACTACAGGAAATGAAAATATTGGTTTAGCTACTTTACCAGGATTGCAGCAACAAATAAATAACTTTGTAGCAGCAGAAACTGCCGATCCTAATGCTCTATATATTATTTGGGCTGGTACTAATGACTACCTAAGTTACTTTTTCGATCGTGAGCCAAATCCTAGCAATACAGTAGCAAATTTATCAACAGCTTTGACATCACTTGTTGCTGATGGCGCTAGAGATATCATGGTCGTCAACTTACCAGATTTGGGAAAATCACCGTTTGCAAATTTCACTAGTCAACGTTCAAACTTATTTAGCACACTTAGCAGTGACCATAACTCTAGGTTGAATACAGAACTCCAAGTTTTGAGTCAACAATTAAGTCCCAATATCAACATTATAGAACTGAATCTTAATTCCCTATTTAATAGGATCGTTACTGCTCCAGAGAAATTCGGTTTTACAAACGTTACTAACTCTTGTATTAGCAAAGACTTATCAGTAGTACCTATAGATGTTCCCACACAACAAGTTTTCTGTAACCCTGAAGAATTTTTGTTTTGGGACGAAGTGCATCCTACAACTTCTGCTCATCAGATAATTGGAGAATTAGCATTCTCAGCACTTAAGCCAGTACCAGTACCCGAACCATCTCTTGAATTAGGGATGCTAGGATACAGCATTTTAGGTGCAGTTTCGCTATTGAAAAGCAAAATAACTAATTGAATTAGCAGTTGTTAGCAAGCTGGCTTGACTCTGTATTATAACTCTAATATTAAGTCTTAATTTAATACTCTACTGCTCCTAAAGTTTTTAAAGTATCCTTCTGAGACTCAGTTAACCCACTTATGCTAGTGATATTCATTCCTTCGTAAGGATTTTTACTTTTCAAAGTTTTCAAACATTCACCTGTTTGTACATCCCAAATTTTAATTGTCTCATCTTCACTACAACTGACCACAGTCTGATCATCGGAACTAAAGGTAACTGACCAAACCCATCTAGTATGTCCTAATAAAGTTCTTAAACACCTACCTGTGTTAACGTCCCAAAGCTTAACTGTTTGGTCTCCACTACCACTCGCCAGTATACGACCATCCGAACTAAAAGCAACTGAATATACAGTATTTGTATGGTCTTGCAAACTTCTAAGACATTGACCAGTGCTGATATCCCAGAGTTTAATCGTTTGGTCTCCGCTACCGCTAGCTAACGTATCACCATTTGGGCTAAAAGCAACTGTCCAAACCCATTCGGTATGGCCTTGTAAAGTATAAAGGCTTCTACCAGTGCGAACATCCCAAAGTTTCACTGTTTGGTCATGACTACCACTAGCTAATATATGACTGTTAGGACTGAAGGTAACTGACCATGTTCTACCACTATGTTCTCGTAAAGTATTGAGACATTGACCAGTGGTGATATCCCATATTCTTATTGTTTGGTCATCGCTACCACTGGCCAAAAAATAGCTGTCGGCACTAAAAGTAACTGATGTAACTCGATTACTATGTCCTTTTAATATTTTAAGGCATTTACTAGTACTTAAATCCCATAACCTTACGGTTTGGTCTTCGCTAGCACTAGCAAGGAAGTGAGAATCAGGGCTAAAGCTAACTGATGTAACTCTCCTACCATGTCCCTGTAAAGTTTTGAGACAATTACCAGTAATAGCATCCCACACTGTCACTGTTTGGTCATTACTACCACTGGCAAGAATATTATTATCGGTTGGGCTGACAGCAACTGACCATATCCCATTGTTGTAACCCTGGAAAGTCTTAATGCATCGACCAGTACTGATATTCCATAATTTTACCGTTTGATCATCACTGCTACTAGCACAAATGTTTTGATTTATACATATTGCTAACGACCATACTCTACTTTTGTGTCCTTGTAGAGTTTTAAGGCATTGACCACTCACAAAATCCCATACCCTAACTGTTTGGTCATCACCGCAACTAACAAGAGCGCTACCATCTACACTGAAGGTAACTGAATGTACCAAGTCTGTATGCCCCTGCAAAGTTTTAATACATTTACCAGTACTGGCGTCCCAAAGTTTAACTGTTTGGTCATGGCTGGCGCTAGCTAGTGTATTACCGTCAGGGCTTAAAGTGACTGAGTATACCCGTTGAGTGTGACCCTCTAAGGTGTGAATACATGAACTGCTATTAATATCCCACAGCCTTACCTTATGGTCATCATTTCCACTTGCTAATACATCACCTTTTGGATTAAAGGCAACAGACCATACACTACAACCATTTTCCTGTAAAGTTTTCAGACATTTTCCCGTACTGATATTCCACAACTTCACTGTTTGATCATCACTACCACTAGCAAGAATCTGACCGCCGGGACTAAAAGTGACTGAACGAACCCCACCACTATGACCCTCCAAAGTTTTTAAACACTGACCAGTACTGATATCCCACAGTTTTATTGTTTGGTCATTACTGCCACTGGCAAGAACCTGATCATCGGAACTAAAAGTAACTGACCAAACCCAACCAGCATGACCCTTACAAGTCAGAAGTTGCTGACTATTAGCAACATCGTACAAACGAATTTCTCCATTGGTATCACCAGTAGCTAAAAGTTTACCATTAGGACTAAAAGCTACCGAAAAAATACCACCAAAGGTTTCAACAAAAACAGACTTAGCTAGATGGGCATGAGCAAAATTTGCATTATGCAACTTTACATTCTGCAAGTCGGCTTGCCAAATAGTTAAATAAGAAAAATCATAACCTCTAAGATCAGTTTCTAAATGACAAAGCAAGTTAAAGACATTTCCTGCCGTATAACTTTGTTCTAGAGGAGATATATCTCGTAGGGTTGCTAAAATTTGAGCTAAGTGATACTTTAGGTTTTTTTTACTTCTAAAAGCAGTAAGCAGCCCATCTATAACTGGTTTGATGATAAAGCGAATTTGAGTATCCCTAACATATTCTTTTGCCGTCGCTTTGATCAAAGCTTTGCTCGTGAATAAATCAATATTCTGAGTGACAATCTCCTCACAAACGAGTTCTATCAAGCTACTAGTCACATACTCCATAACCACAGGCTGGAGAGTAAAAAGTGATCCAGTTTTTTCAGTAAGTGTAGGTACAGCCTTATCGATTAGCGATCGCCTTCCTAAAGATTCCAGAGCCTCTAATAATTTCGCTTGTGGTACTGGTGATATAATATCATCTCGCAATTCTGAGAGTGTAATCGACTCCCGATTAATCGCTAGCCAGTACATAATATCCTTTTCTAAATCTGACAAGCGCTCAAACTGCTGCTCTAAAATATCGCGAATGTCTCCAAAAACAGATGTATCTTGTTGCAAAAAGGCAGTCACATTACCATTAAAGATATCTTGAACGGTTGTAGCAACTATCTTCAAGGCTAAAGGATTGCCTGCATAGCGTTCAATCATTACTTTCCATTCATCCTGTGCTGCTGATAACCCTTTGAGTTTCAAGATTTCTTGCCCTTCGAGCATCTTCAAACCACTCAGTAGTAATGAGCGAACTGGTAGTGCTTGTCCTTCCAAGAATGCCACTTCTTTAGGTTTTTCACGACTAGTGAGTACTAAGCAGCTTTGGTGAGTTGCTTCTCCTATCCGTCTTAAAAGCTCACCATATTCCTCATATCCTTCTCGATAAAGTCCGGCGCGGCTACCACTAAGAAGAATTGATTCTGCATTATCAAGGATCACTAAACAGCGATAATTTTGTAAATAATAGAGTAGTCTCGATACCCGATCGCTAAAGCTTTCTGGTAAGTTACCTTCTGTTTCCTGTTCGTCGGATAAAAATTGGATTAGATTACCTAGAATAATTTTAACAGGTGGAGCTTCTCGTAGCGATCGCCAGATCACATACTCAAAGTTGTCCTGAATTTTTTGAGCAAGCCTTACAGACAGTGCGGTTTTACCAATACCTCCTATTCCCAATAGTGTCACCAATTGGCAGTGCTCATTGAGAATCCATTGCTCTAGGGTAGTAAGTTCTTCTGTACGTCCATAAAAAGCTGAGTTAAAGATCGCTTCTCCCCAATTTAGACGAGTATTTGAGCTTGAATAATCACTTTTATCTATTTTTAATTGAAAAGCTGAAAAAAGCTTCTCAATAGTCTGTTTGTCAACACCACCTTCCCGATTCAATACTTTTGAGATGGTAGCGGAATATAACCCAGAGCGCGCACTCATTTCTTCAAGAGTGTACCTGTTTCCAAAGTTTTCCTTTGCTTCTGATTGATGCTTTGCTTCCTTAATTTTTTGTAAACCCTTGGTAGTAAGTGCAACGCCACGCTTGCGTCTCCAATTCTGTAAAGTCATGTATTAACTCACTGTTCGTGTAATCACCTTTGACTAAAAGGAATTATCTACTAGGTTGCTATAGATATGAGGTGATAGCCATAACAAACGAATAATCTCATATTGCAAAGGATTTAAAGCAGGTATATTACCAAAATATTCACAGATGAAAACCACCTTTGGCAATCTATTCATCTCGGTAATTCCACACCGCTTATTCAATAAACAATCTGCTCTGTGAGAGCATTGTTAACATCATCTTTTTAGCCACAACCTTCTTGCACTTGCGTAATGGCAGAGCTACTACGTATGCTTCGTTTTTTTTATACTTTAATTCTTCGGTAATTTATTTGGGGTGTAAGGCTTAAGTTCAATCTTAAAATCTCGATTTTCACTGGTAAAGACAGTTAGGAATTGGCAATCTTGATAAAGAAAGTTTGTATATATCTAGCCTATCAATCAATGAATAAAACTGCTGCACTTAAATTTCCCCGTTTGGCAACCTCCAGTAAAAAAAGAGCGCTTAAGCGAATTACTTTAAACTTGACATCAGATGAAGCTCAGAACCTTGAAAAGTATTGTGAACAGACAGGCAGACCAGCAATAGATGTGATTCGGGAACTCATTCAAGCCTTGCCTTGACTTCACTGTTTCTCTCAAGGGTGAAAAGCCTCAGTCCAGAAGAGTCATAGCTAAAAGTAGAAAGTATTGCAGATTTGGACAAATGTTTTCAACTTTACTTTGACCAGAGTAATTTCAGAGTGGTAATCATAGATTAGACTCTATATATTAGACAGTTACGAATAGATATTTGCTATTTCAATACTGTTGTTTGTTGCGAAAATACTAAAAAACAAGGGTTATAAATTACTCTTTGACCAAAGTGGCGACAGAAAAAGGATAGTCACCAAAGCAAAGAAACAGTCTCTTACTCCTCATTATTGTGCAACTCAATAAGAGGTAATTATATCATCTTTTTTCGGCGTGCTGCGCTCGTTTACTACGGGCGTAGCACGCCTTCACTAAATTCTGACATCTCTCTCAATTATCAGCAGTTAATTTAATACCTCCAATTCAACCAAATTCTAATACTTGTATAGGAATATAACTTGAATGGTGAAAATATACTGAGTCTAAAATCTTTATCCATTAAGGCTTTCATCTGCAAAAGCTTTCATTAATTAAACCAAAGTTTTCTACATTGAGAATGAACCAAGGTGAAATTATAGTTACTCCAAATTCTGCTGCATCTTAATTTGATTTAAACCCGCTTTAGTTCACTTAAATCACTCAATATCCATTTTCATAATGCCCATTTCTATCATTCTGATTAAATTCATAATTGAAGCTTAATTGGAATTAACTTAAAAATAACAATATTGAAGAAGTCCTTAACCTAAATTTGTACTAACTTTAACTCAACCTTTGCTTACGCTGTATGTCTTAGTAAGAAGATTGTGTAGTAACTATGGTAAAATACTGTATTCCAATCGAGTATTAGATGTATTTTTACCATTAACCCAGAGCTAGTAGTCAAATTGGAGGTTCTTGCAAGTTGCTGTTTACTGCATTAAGGATTGGAGATTCATGAAACTGCAAGTAACCCAATTACATATACTCTGAGCCAAATTAACTGAAGCGTAGACACATGAAATGCACACATGCTGCTGGCATAGCGTAAAACTAAGTGTCTACGCTGACAGCATGACATTGCATATTTTCTGTGGAGTTTTCTTAACTATTCTTGAGGAGTAAAAATGCTTGAGGCTATCGCTGTTGCTTGGTTATTACTGTTTGTTGGCGATTTTCTATCTACATTCTTTTACCACGTACCCGAGCACGTTTTTGGTAGCCTTCATTTAAAAACGCACCACTCCTGGAAGAAGGATTTCCGTCACTACGCTATTTTGACTTTTAATCGCCAGGTTCTTTTAGATGGTATCTTGGGAGCTTTGCCTTATGTACTCATAGCAGTAGTCTTATGGTCTTTCTCTCCCATTGGCGTGATTTCTGGATTACTACTTGGTCAGTTTCATGTATGGTGGAGACACATAAGCGTACTGGGTTGGCAAACTCCAAAACCTGTAAATATTTTATGCCAAATTCTATTTATTACTACTCCTGAGAGACACTGGTTACATCATCACAAAACTAATTTAGGTTTCGGTGATATTTTCACCTTCTTTGAACAACCTGCACAAATGTGGTTACGTTGGCTTCGACTGCTTAGAATTCGTTTTCGCTACTCTCGGATCTAACTGAAGCTACCACGTACCTAAATACTTTTTAAAAATACCAAAAGAAGCTGCGATCGCAGCTTCTTTTGGTACAATAAAAGGGATTATTTCAGTGTCAAAAATGCGCTCAACTACATACTAAAAAAAGCTGATTACCAATTTCCGAGTAGTAGCAATAAGAAAGATTAATTGATTATAATTTAAACCTATATAGCAATCTGATAGCGAAGCGGTAGCGAGTCTTGTCTACGACACGCTACGCGAACGAGCGTCTTTGATTTATGAATGACTCATAGAGGTAAGGGACTGGGGATTGGGGATTGGGGACTGGGGACTGGAAAGAAGGAATAAAGGTGTACTGAGTTTTTTTCAAAAATCAAATATGAGTCCTATAGGAATCCGCTTTGATTTCT